>JAEWHB010000134.1 GCA_023388015.1 Bacteroidota bacterium | reverse complement strand
CATCTTTAATAAATCCGTAACCTTTGGTTTCATTGAAGAATTTGACAGTACCTTTATTCATAAAATTATAATTTGGCGAAAGATATAACTATAAATCCGGCTTTGCACTATAAATTTAGTATATTTTCGATCTTTATATTTGTACCAAATAAATTAACACCTACATAATATAGTCTCAAAAAGAAAAATGATTTTAAAATCTTATTCATCTTAAAATAAATGTGGGAAAAAGTTTAAATCAGAACATAAAAAAAGCCTGTAAAATACAGGCTTTCAATTCATTAAATATAATTATCTTCTACGTCCGCCGCCGCTTCTTCCACCGCCGCTGCTACGACCTTTGTTTCTTCCGCCGCCTCCGCCGCCGAATTCCGATTTTCCGCCAAAACGTGATTTCCCACCTTTTTTATTGTCAAATCCGCCACGTTTTCCACCAAAAGATTTTCCGCCTCGCTTTTTATCTCGATCACCACCTCTTCTTTCGCCGCTGTCTTTGTTTTCAGGATTTGAAATCTGAACATCGGCTTCTTCGTTTGCGAAAGAGTCCAAAATCAGTTTTTCATATTCACTGTCGGCTTCAAAAAATGAAAAGTTTCTCAGAATTTCAATTTTCCCGATTTCGATGTCGCGTTTGTTGGTAACTTCATTGATCAAACCAATCAAATTGGGTGCTTTTAGTTTCTGCTTTTCTCCAATTCCGATATAGAAACGAGTAAATCCGCGAACGTTTCCGCGTCTGCTTTCACGCTCTCCTCTACCCGATTCGCTGACATTCAAATCTTTGGCATCTTTGTAATAATCAAGGAAAGTATTGAATTCCATCGAAACAAATCTTCTGAGCAATTCGTCACGGTCCATCCATTCCAATTTTTGTGAAATGGTGTCCATATACGGCTCTATTTGTGCTTCGTCAACTTCGATTTTCTCAATTTTATCAATCGTCGCAAACAAACGTCTTTCCACGATTTCCTGACCGTTTGGAACTTGTTTGCGTTCGATTTTTTTATGAATTAATTTTTCTAAATCTTTAATTCTTCGGCCTTCTCTTGAATGCGCAATGATGATTGAAATTCCCTTGTTTCCGGCACGACCTGTACGTCCGCTTCGGTGCACATAAACTTCAGGATCATCGGGCAAATTATAATTGATTACGTGCGTAAGTTCGGTTACATCAATTCCACGTGCGGCAACATCGGTCGCAACCAAAAGTTGCAATTGCTTTCTTCTGAACTTATCCATCACAGAATCACGTTGTGCCTGAGACAAATCCCCGTGCAAAGCATCGGCATTGTATCCATCTTGAATCAGTGCATCTGCAACTTCTTTTGTTTCACGTCTTGTACGACAGAAAACGATTCCATAAACATCGGGATTGATGTCGGCAATTCTTTTCAACGCCAAATAACGGTCATTGGCTCGCACCATAAAATACTGATGTTCAACATCATTGGAAGCTTCATTTGATTTCCCCATTGAAATTTCAACCGGCTTGTGCATATATTCGCTGGCAATTCTTCGAACTTCCTTTGGCATCGTTGCAGAGAAAAGCAAAGTTTGTTTTTCAATGGGAGTTGTTTCCAAAATCGCATCAATGTCCTCACGGAAACCCATGTTGAGCATTTCATCTGCTTCGTCCAAAACCACCCAATTTACATGGTTGATTTTAAGCGCTCTTCGGTTAATTAAATCCAAAGTTCGACCGGGAGTTCCGACTACGATTTGAGGATTTTTCTTCAGTCCGTTGATTTGTTTTTGTGCATCCGCTCCTCCATAAACAGATTGGATCATCACGTTGCCCAAATGTTTGGAATAAACTTCTAAATCTTTGGTGATTTGCAAACAAAGTTCACGAGTCGGACAAAGAATGATCGCCTGAATGGTACGGCTTTCCACACTAAGTTGATCTAAAATTGGTAATCCAAAAGCAGCGGTTTTACCAGTTCCGGTTTGCGCCAATGCGATTAAATCCTGTTCGGAACTTAAAATTTGAGGAATTGCCTGTTGCTGAATAGGCGTAGGTGCGACGAACCCAAGTTCGTCAATGGCTTTTTGAATCGCAGGATTCAAGCCCATTTCTTGAAATGTTGTCATTTTAAATTATTTAGCCGGTAACTAGTCCATTTATCCTCGCACCGGAGATTTTTGTTAAAAAATCGAATGCGAAAGATGAAATCAAACGGCCACGCAGCCTATCAAACCCAAAATGAATCTTTTACATTCGTGTTTTCCACCCGGAAAACGGGCGCAAAGTTACGAAATTTATTTTAAAAATAATCTATGCGAAAAAATAAGCTTCAAATTCTAATTAATTCACTACTAATTTTCATCTGAGAAGCTGAAAGTTTGAGGTTTCAAAGTTTACAAAATCTCTTTGATTTTATATTTCTGATTGTTGAATTCTATTTCATTACCTGCTTTTGTGCCTTGCAAAGCTGCATAAATAGGCGCATCTACATTTAGTCCGATGTATTTTTTTCCTTCATGATCAAACATTGTGGCGGAAATACCGATGAAGAAATTCAGAGAATCGGTCAGCACCAAAGCGCCCGGCTCCACTTCTGATTTAGCGTCAAAATCCAAATTTAAAAAACTATCCAACGCCATTTTCGCTCTGTTGATACGGATTTCCAAATTTCTTGCCGACTCGCGGCTTTGGTCTTGCTGAGAGAAATCTTCGGGATCCAAAGTAGATTCTTCATCCAAATCTGCTGCTTCAGCATAGGTATTAAACATATTTTTCAAACCATGGAGTTCTTCTTTTTCAATTTCGATAATCAGGTTTTTGATTGTTTCTTTTAACGACATAATGCTTAATTTTTATTAAAAATAACTATTATTGTCTGAATTTGATATGTCCAATCTTATAAAAACTACTCAGATGAAAAAATTACTTTGTTCATTTTTATTAATTATTTCTATAACAACGTTTTGCCAAGAAGACAACACAGATACCAATCAGCCTTCAAAATGGAGAGTCGGTGGAGGATTAGGTCTGGGATTTGGGAACAATGGCTATTTCGGATTTTCGATTGCGCCATTTGCAGGCTATGAAATCATTCCAGAGTTAGAAGCAGGAATCACTGCAGGCTACCAATATTCCAAATGGGACCATTCGCGTCAGCATTTGTTTAATTTTGGTCCGTATGTGAATTATTATCCTGTTCCATTTTTATTTGCACGAAGCCATTTCGAACATTACATAGGATCACATGAGTATGACTACAGTTATGGTGGTTCAAATAAATATAATTTTGATGAAAGCGCGCTTTGGCTTGGTGCCGGATACCGAAGCGTAGGAAGGATTCAGTTTTATGCGGGACTTATGTACAATGTACTTTATCAAAAAGATTCTAGTTTATTTTCATCCGGGCTTCGTCCTATTGTTGGTGTAAGTGTTGGATTGTGAATGAATGAATGAATGATTGATTGAATGATTGATTGATTGAATGATTGAATAAATAAATAAATGCAAGTTTGGGTTAAAAAAATTGATTTCTGAAATGGAATTTTGAAGTTTCAACAATAATTAATCAATTAAAATCTAAGTAAATTTTCGTTTAATTAAGCGTTAATTATATGCATATCAATGAATTATATAGATGCATAAAACTTTAACACAAATAAATTTGGAAAATAGATTTATTCGTACTTAGATTTGCATTCGAGAAGTTCATTCAACAATTGTCTTATCAAGAAAAGCTGAGGGAAATGGCCCTGTGAAGCTTTAGCAACCTGTTTCGTTAATAGAAAATAAGGTGCTACATCCACCCGCTGAATGCGGAAAGATAAGTTAAAGTTTAGTTTAGATTATAATTACAAAACATACTCCGGACTCTTCTGACTTATCAGAAGAGTCTTTTTTTTGGACTTTTCTGAAGCTGCTCTTGGTAAGATTTTTAAAAAAAAAATCGAAACCACAAATAATCATACAAAATGAGCAGAATTACAGACATCATCCATTCCGTACCCGTTGACGAATTAACAGGTTCCATTTCAGTTCCGGTTTATCAGACTTCCACATTTGTGCAGGAAGCTCCCGGCATCCACAAAGGATTTGATTACGCACGAAGCAATAATCCGACTAGAAAAGCACTCGAAGACATTGTAGCAAAACTTGAAGGAGGCGATAGCGCCTTTGCTTTCGCAACCGGACTTGCCGCGATCGATGCCGTAGCCAAATTATTGTCAACCGGTGATGAAATCATCGCGGTAGACGATATTTACGGTGGTGCTTATCGTTTGTTTACACATATTTATGAAAAATTGGGTATCAAAATCCATTATGTAGACACGACCGATGCTGAAAATATTTTAGAATATATTAATGAAAATACGAAACTGATCTGGATTGAATCACCTACCAATCCGACTTTAAAAGTTTCGGACATTCAAAAAATATCGGAAATCGCAAAACCTTTTGGTGCACTTGTCGTGGTGGACAATACGTTTGCAAGTCCCGTTGCGCAACTTCCATTTGAACTGGGAGCCGATATCATCATTCATAGCGCCACCAAATACATCGGAGGACATTCCGATCTGGTAGCCGGATTGGTAGTTACAAAAACCAAAGAACTATCAGAAAAAATAAAATTTATACAAAACGCCACCGGAGGAATTCTAGGTCCGTGGGATTGTTTTTTAGCCATTCGTGGAATCGAAACCTTGGAATTAAGGGTCAGACAACAAAGCGAAAACGCAATCAAAATTGCAAAATATCTGACAACGAGGCATGAAGTGGATAAGGTTTATTATCCCGGACTAACTACACACAAAAATCACGAAATTGCTAAATCTCAACAAAACGGGCTATTCGGTGGCGTTATTTCTTTCAGTTTAAAATACGATACAGTGGAAGCCGCCAATCGGTTTGTTACATCTACTAAATATTTCAAACTTGCAGAAAGCCTGGGTGGCGTAAAAAGTTTGCTTTGCCATCCGGCTCAAATGACACACGCATCTATTCCCCGTGAAAAAAGATTAAGTTCAGGAATTCAGGACTCACTCATTCGTTTATCTTGTGGAATTGAGGCAACTGAAGACTTGATTGAAGACTTGGAAAATGCGCTGAATCAAATTAACCAATTAGCTGTTAAAAATCACTAACACACTTAGGCCAACAACAAACACACAAATAATTTTGACTTCCTCAGTTAATTAAATAGCGTTGTTGGCCGTTTTTAAATTCATCAGAAATGAAAAAATTAAACATAGGATTATTTGGGTTTGGCGTTGTCGGAGAAGGAATCTACAAAGTCCTTTCAGAGAAATCACAACTCAACACGCATATCAAAAAAATTGTCATCAAACACCCTGACAAACAAAGAAATGCGCCCGTAGAGCTGTTTTCCACAGATGCTCAAGAAATATTAAATGACAAAGAAATAGATGTGGTTGTGGAATTGATCGATGACGCCGATGCTGCTTTTGAAATCGTAAAGACTGCCCTTACCAAAGGAAAATCTGTAGTTAGCGCCAACAAAAAAATGATCGCAGAACATCATTTTGAACTGATTGATTTACAGCGAAAAAATGGTGTTTCTTTCTTGTACGAAGCCGCAGTTTGCGGCAGTATTCCCATCTTGCGAAATCTGGAAGAATATTACGATAACGACCTGCTCAACTACATAAATGGAATTGTCAATGGATCTACCAATTATATTTTGACAAAAATGAGAGTTGAAAATGAAACTTACGAAAACGCCTTAATTGCCGCCCAGGAAAACGGTTTTGCCGAAAGCAATCCGGCTTTGGACGTAGAAGGGATTGATGCTGCATATAAATTGTCCATCATTACACTTCATGCATTTGGAAGATTGATTTCACCTCAGGATATTCTTAAAAAAGGCATAACCGCATTGAAGAGCGAAGACTTTAAATACGCTTCTGAAAAAGGTTTTGTCATCAAATTGATTGCGGGTTGTGCCATCAACGAACTCAACAATCTTACCCCCACTGTCCTCCCTTCATTTATTGAAAAAACAAAAACACTCGGCCTTGTCAACAATGAATTCAACGGAGTACTGATCGGTAGCGCATTGGCCGACGAACAATTTCTTTATGGAAAAGGCGCCGGCCGCTACCCTACTTCTTCAGCAGTTTTAAGCGATATTTCCGCGCTTCGTTATGATTACAAATACGAACTCAGAAAAGGAATGAAAAACGGATTTCACGGTGAATATTTTGAGGAAAGAAAAATTTACATAGGATTTAAGCCTTCTGAAAATATCAATCAACAGCTTTTTAAAACCATTGAAGAATCTTATCGAAGCAAAAATTACGAGTACGTCACCGGAACTATTGATTTGAACCAATTAAAAAATTCGGGATGGCTGGAAAATAAAGAAATTTCGGTTATCTCATTTTGATTAGATTATAATTCACTTGCTAAATTAAGTGGTATCTCTG
Organism: Bacteroidota bacterium; assembly: GCA_023388015.1. GTDB lineage: Bacteria > Bacteroidota > Bacteroidia > Flavobacteriales > Weeksellaceae > Moheibacter. Next base: position 7,183 of record JAEWHB010000134.1, on the reverse strand, counting down.
AATTTTTAACATTTCATATCTCGATCATTCTTTCACTAATTTAGAATGACTGTTGTTGTTAATCCCTTGTCAAATATTGGCGAGGGATTTTGTTTCAGGTTGAATCAAATTCATCATCTTTACAAAAATTTTTTGTCATGAATCAAAAATTAATTTGGATTATTTTATACGTTATAATAGTAGCAGCTTGTATTTTTATTGTAGTTAAAAGAATTTCATTTTTGACAGAAACTAATCAGCCAGGCACATTTGAATACATAGTATTATTATTCTTTATATTATTCACTTTCATTAATATACGAATTTTAATTAAACGAATAAAAGAATATAAAAAATGAATCTTTCTGAACTCAGAAATTTATACCAAAAAGAATTAAAGTCGATTTACTCCGAAAGTGAAATCGACCTTATGTTTTATTGGATTACTGAAAAGATCCTTGACAAACCAGAGTTAGTTTTACGTCTTTCACTTGAGAAAGAATTACCCGAGCTTGAGGAAAATAAAAATCTTTTTCTATTTAAATTAATTCAACTCAAAGAACACACACCCCTTCAATACATTACAGGCGAAACCGAGTTTTACGGAATGAAATTCCTTGTCAATGAAAATGTATTAATACCGCGTCCTGAGACGGAAGAGTTAATCGAATGGATTTTAAAAGACACAAAAAACAAAAACCTCCAGATCGTCGACATCGGAACCGGAAGTGGCTGTATTCCCATCGTTTTGAAAAAAAAGCTGCCCGAAACTGAAATTCTCGCGATGGATATTTCAGAAAAAGCGCTGGAAACAGCGATACTCAATGCTGAGTACTATAAAACCGAAATCAATTTTCTGCAAAGCGATTTTCTGAATATGAGTTTTGAAAACCTGCCGGAATTCGATATCATTGTAAGCAATCCGCCCTATATCGATGAAACGGAAAAGTCAGAAATGGATGAAAATGTAGTCAAATTTGAGCCGCATTCCGCTTTGTTTGTTCCTGACCAAAATGCTTTGGTTTTTTATGAGAAAATCATAGAGTTAGCAAAAAATAATTTAAAACCAAACGGAAAAATTTATGTGGAAATCAATCAGAATTTAGCCCAAGAAACAAAAGAATTATTCCAAAATAATTTCAAAAATATAGAACTAAAAAAAGACATATCGGGAAATTTCAGAATGATAAAATCATTTAATTAAAACTTCATATGAGTAAATTTAAATCATTGTTAGTCATTTTATTAACTAATTCATTAGTTATTGCACAAGAAATTCATTCAACCAATCCCAATGCGGCTCCCTCCACTGTCTGGGCGATGAGTAGTGAGCTTGACGATGCATTGCTGAAAAAAGACACGGCAAGTCTTCAGAAATTAATTCATAAAGATTTGATTTTGGGACATTCCAATGGCTGGTGGGAATCCAAGGTTTCTTTGCTCAAAAATCTACCCTCTAATAAGATTCACTATCACGAATTCCGAATAATTGGTGAACCGGAGATTCATCATTCTTCTGAAAATTTAAAAACCATTGCACGGAAACTTACTGCAATTGGAGAACTTGAAGATTATGATTTTGAAGTGGATTTAAAAATCTTGGAATTATGGATTTATGAAAGCGAAAGATGGCAGCTTCTCGCCCGACAAAGTGTGGAAGTAGATTTTGACGAATAATCACTACATTTGATTTATGATGAAATTCTTACTAGCACTCTTGCTCCCGCTGATCTCAATGGCTCAAACTGGAAATGTTGAAGATTTATTAACTTCTTCAACCTGGAATATTTCATACAACATAACCCCCGAAGGCGAAAGAATGGACGAAGAGAACGATGAGAAAATCCGTTCTAGCTGGGTCAAATTCAACAAAGACGGAACCTATGAAGTCCCCAACGAAATTGCCGGAAAAATCGTTGGAAAGTGGGTCTATAATACTGAAACAAGTGCCATTCACTTTCAGGAAGGAAAAAGCAAATACCGCGCTTTGGTGGAAGAAATCAGTGAGCTGGAACTGCTTTTAAATTATGTTGACAATGGCGGATTTAAAATTGGGCTAATTCATTATGTTCATGTGCCTAAGATAAAGTCAAATGAAGAAACAGTTCAACTTCTAACTTCCGGAAAATGGAACGTAACTTTAAAAAGATTTGAAAGTGTGGAAGATCGAATTCCGGCAGAAAATATTGAAGACACTTGGTTTGAATTTCATCCGGAAGGAAACTATCAGAAATCTGAAGTTGTCGGAGAAGAAATCATCACGACCGACGGCACCTGGTTCATGGATGAAAAATTTCAACTCAATCTTGATGGCAGTGAAAACACGATTTACACGGTAATTGGCGACAAATCCAGATTAATTCTAACCACAATTACCGGCGGATACAACACCATTGAGATGAAAAAGGCAAAATAATTGCGGTCAGATTTTAAAAATTAAAATCATGAAATTACCTGAAAATCATCAAACTGTAATGCCCTACCTCATCTTGCGGGATGCGAGAAGATTTTTGGAATTTGCTCAAAATGTTTTGGATGCGGAAATCCTGACGGAACATTTGGATGATGAAAACCGAATTCTTCATGCCGAAATAAAAATCGGTGAAAGCACAATTATGATCGGCCAATCCAACGAATTCTGGGGCGTCAATAACGCCGGAATGTTTATCTATGTGAAAGATGCGGATTCCGTTTACAATCAAGCAATTCAGCAGGGAGCTGAATCCATCATGGAGCCTTCCGATAAAGATTACGGTAGAAGCAGCGGCGTGAAAGATCCATTTGGAAATATTTGGTGAATCACTTCAATCAATTGACAATCAACAAATAATTTGGTATTATTTAAAATATTAATTTAATATCATTTATTTTCACAATTAACCGTCGCTGAACTTTTCCGTACCTTTATTCTTCAATACATTTGTAAAGCCATTCAGAAAAAATGCCGAAAAAAGAAAAACTTTGGAACCGAAATTTCATCATTGCCTGTATAGCGAATTTCATGGTGGCTTGTTCGTTTAATTTATTGATGCCTACCATCCCAATTTATTTGTCAGAAGAGCTCGGCGTACCAGCTTCTCGGATCGGAATCGCATTGTCCTCTTACGCAATTGCACTTCTGCTCATTCGACCTTTTTGCGGCTATTGGGTCGATGTTTATTCGCGTAAACCCTTATTTATGTTGGGATTAACACTTTTTATCGCAACTTTCTTTGGGTACTATTTTGCATTTACTGTTCTGTTCTTTGTTATCCTAAGATTCATTCACGGACTTTTCTGGGGACTTGCGACGGTTTCTTCCAATACGGTTGCGATTGATATCATTCCTGCTTCCCGTCGGGCGGAAGGAATCGGATTTTTCGGGGTAAACACCAACATTGCCATGGCGATTGCGCCTTTTGTAGCAGTTAATATTTACGATGCCTACGGATTTCATTTTTTGATTTCCTGTGCGCTTTTTATGGGATTTTTATCGATTCTCGTAGTTATTTTTATCAAAGTACCTCCACGAAAAAAGTTGGACGAAATTCCGCCGCTTTCATTGGACCGGTTCTTTTTGCTCAAAGGGTTTCCGGTTTTCATCAATCAATTGTTTCTTTCGTTTGGATGGGGAACGCTCATTGCTTTTGCCGTTCTCTACGGAAAAGAAACCGGAATCCATAATTCCGGGGTTTTCTTTTTGTTCCTCGCTGGTGGGATCATTCTTTCAAGAGTTACTTCAGGGAAATTTGTAGATCGAGGCCATTTGCACAAAGTGATGATTACAGCTTTGTTCGTGATTTCAATTGGTTTTGTTTGCTTTGCGCTTTTCCATAGCATTTACGCTTATTGCGCTTCGGCATTCATCATAGGAATTGGATATGGGACGCTTTTTCCCGCACTTCAAACGATTTATATCAATATGGCGCCGGCTTCCAAAAGAGGAACGGCAAACTCCACATATCTGACCGGATTTGATCTGGGAATCGGAATTGGAATGCTGCTAGGTGCTTACCTTGGTGGAAATTATGGCTTTTCCAATATGTATCTGATCACGGCGGCTTTCTGTCTTTTTGCCCTGATTTATTATTGGAATATTTCCCGGAAAGTATTTGAAAAAAATAGATTGAGATAAGTTATTCACAATTTCAATTTTAACTGGAATTGGAATGAACTTTGTTAATGAAATTAAAATTCTTTTAACGTTTCATTAACTTAATTATTTATTCATTTCATGTTCTCTAAACCTTCCTTATTCATTGCTTTTATCATTTTAAGCAGTTTTATTTTTCTGATTAGTTGCGAATCGGAAATAGATAAAAAACCGATGACAGGTCACCCTTCCCTAATTATTTTAGGGGAAAAAGATTTAACAAAACCGGAAATTCAATTAAGTTCAAACAAAACAAATCAAAAATATGTCTATCTCACTTTTGACGACGGCCCCAACAAAGGCACGTCCAATGTTGTGAATTCGTTAAAGAAAAAGAATACCCCGGCTACATTATTTGTTGTGGGACAGCATATTTACGGAAGTAAATCTCAAAAAGAAGATTTTGAAAAGATTGCTTCCGATTCTCTCTTTCAAATTGCCAATCACAGTTATACGCATGCCGGAAATCGGTATTCAGAATTTTACAAAGACTCATTAGGTGCTTTGGCAGATTTTAATCGAGTTAATGATAGTTTGAATCGAAAATTAATGATTTCAAGAACACCGGGAAGAAACATCTGGCGTTTGGATTCCATAAGGGAAACTGACATCAAATCGAGTGAAAAATCTGCAGATTATTTGTCCGAAAACGGTTACTTATTGGTCGGTTGGGATTTAGAATGGAATTCGGATGAAGGAAGCAAAATCAAAGAAAAAGGCGAAGAAATGATTCAAAAAATAGATACTGCATTTGAGAAAAATTTTACAAGAACCAAAAACCATTTGGTATTGCTCACACACGATCAATATTTCCGCGATTCCATCAGCATGGCCGAACTCGACAATTTTCTGGAATTGCTCCATAAGCGCGATGACATTATTTTGAAAAAAATTAAAGATTATCCCGGCATACAACCCGATGTAAACTAAAAACCATGTCAAGATTTCTCAACATGGTTTATCCTATAATTTGAATAAATTATTATTTATTTCCTTTGGCGTGATCGGCCAGAAACTGCGCCAGTCCTATGTCCGTCAATGGATGTTTCAATAATCCCATGATGGAAGACAAAGGTCCGGTCATTACATCTGCACCGATTTTTGCGCAATTTACAATATGCATAGTGTGACGAACCGATGCAGCCAGAATTTGCGTGTCGTACAAATAATTATCATACACCAAACGGATTTCTTCGATCAGGTTCAAACCATCGGTGGAAATATCGTCTAATCTACCCAAAAACGGCGAAACATAAGTTGCTCCGGCTTTGGCAGCCAATAAAGCTTGTCCTACAGAAAAAACCAAAGTAACATTGGTACGGATTCCTTTTTCAGTAAAATATTTACAGGCTTTGATTCCGTCACGAGTCATCGGGATTTTCACCACAATCTGATCGTTGAGTTTAGCTAACTCTTTCCCTTCTTTGATCATTCCTTCAAAATCGGTGGCAATTACTTCAGCACTCACATCTCCATCCACAATCTTGCAGATTTCTTTGTAGTGATTTAAAATATTTTTCTTTCCGGTGATACCTTCCTTAGCCATAAGTGAAGGATTGGTCGTTACACCATCCAAAACGCCTAAATCCTGCGCTTCTTTGATTTCGTTCAGGTTGGCAGTGTCAATAAAAAATTTCATTTCGCTGTTTGTTTTGAGTGAATTTATCTTTGCCGTAAAAATACGCTGATTTCAAATCTTCCGAAAATTAATTCGCCTGAATTATCAACAATTAATTGAAGATTTAATTCAAAAATCTCTTTCCTTTCTAAGAGCTTGTTTAAATTTATATTATAGAAATGTTTATAGGTTATTTTTGAGCGATAACAGGCAAATTTTGCAACGATAGCCGGAAGCTATCGTGAAAAATTTAACGATTTTGTAGCCAAAAAGAAACATAAACAAATTATTAGATAGATTTTAAACAGACTCTAAACCTCAATTGATTATATTTGATTTAATTTAGAAAGTATATGAAAAGCTTGTTTTTAGGTGTGGTATTGATTTGCTTTGGAAATATGTATGCTCAGAATATAAGCGATTTCAAATATGTATTAATTCCTGATGAATTGACGGATTTCGAAGAAAACCAATATCGGATGAAAACACATCTGCAAAGGTTTTTGGAGTCAAAAAAGTACGTTGTACTGAATTCAAATCCGACTGAATGGCCAGAAGAAGTACGTCAAAATCCTTGCCTCATCGTGACCGCCGACATCCGGAAAGTCAGGAAAGTGCTGAAAAATAAAGTCGCCGTTGAATTTATAGATTGTACCAAAAAACAGATTCTGGTTTTGGAAGGCGAATCTAACATAAAAGAGCTTAACACCGGATATCCCGATGCATTGAAAAAAAGCCTTCAGCTTTTACGCGCTTCCAATCCAAAGGATTTATCTTATGAAAATACACCCACAATAATGACAACACAAGAAATTCAGGCCGTGAAAGTTCAGGGAAATATTTCTGAAAACAGTTGGCTTGAAAGCGGAATTGAATTCAGGAACGGTACACAAACCGTGATTCTGTCTGGACTCAAAGATGGTTCTTACATCTTGATTCGCAAAGAAAATTCAGAAGTGATGGCACAGCTTAAACCTTCTTCACGAAAAGGAATTTTTCACACAACAGTCATCAGTCCGGATGGAAATTATGCTACAATCGGATTTTATGATGAGAAAACAATCGGAATAGAATTCAAAAATAATTCGAATGAATTCATCCTTACTGAATTTAAAAAGACAAACTAACACATTATATGAAAACAATCATTCCCGCAGTACTTTGCACTTTGAGTACATTTGCCTTTCTAAATGCTCAAACTATGCAGGCACCACAAGCGAAAAAAATTAAGAAAACACTGGAAAAACACGGTGATGTAAGGGTCGATAATTATTATTGGCTGAACGTAAGAGAGAATCCAGAAGTGATAAGCTATCTCAATGCTGAAAATGCTTATACCGATGCGATGCTGAAAGACACGGAAGAATTTCAGAAGGATTTATTTGAAGAAATCAAAGCAAGAATCAAAGAAGACGATGCTTCAGTTCCTTTTAAATTCAATGGTTACTGGTACA
>JAEWHB010000101.1 GCA_023388015.1 Bacteroidota bacterium | reverse complement strand
CTACTCCGATGATGGAACCGGTAATAGTATGCGTAGTCGAAACCGGAATTCCTAAAAACTCTGCCAAATAAAGCGTCATAGCACCTGAGGTTTCGGCTGCTACACCTTCCAGCGGAGTAACTTTGGTAATTTTTGTACCCATTGTTTTCACAATTTTCCATCCGCCCGACATGGTTCCTAATCCGATTACCAGGAAGGACACAAAAGGAACCCAGCCCCATTGATCCACAAAATAACTGAATTGATTTTCTGCCGTAATCCAATCCTGATGTCCGGCTTGTACATGGTAGAAAATTACTGCAGCTCCAATGATACCCATTACTTTCTGCGCATCGTTTCCACCGTGTCCAAGGCTAAAAAGTGCTGAAGAAACAAGCTGTAACCTTCTGAACCATTTTTCTGCTTTTTTATGGTTGGACCGCCTGCATATATTCATAATGAGAATTGTGAGAAAATAGGCTATGAACATCCCGACCATGGGCGCGAGAAATATAAAAAGGAAGATCGGTAAAACCACCAAGTAATTGATTACATCTTCTCCATTTTGAGCAAAAGCACCGGCATGTGCAATGGCCGCTCCCATAAATCCACCGATAAGCGTATGTGAGGATGAGGAAGGAATCCCAAACCACCATGTCAACAAATTCCACACAATTGCTGCGATAATCCCGGCAAGGATTACTTCCAGCGTAATGAAATTTTCATTAACGGTTTTGGCAATTGTATTACCAATTTTAAATTCCCCGATCCAGTATTTCGAAATAAAATAAGCAGCAAAGTTAAATACCGCTGCCCAAAGCACAGCCTGAAAAGGTGTAAGAACTCTGGTCGCTACGATGGTAGCAATAGAGTTGGCCGCGTCATGAAATCCGTTGATAAAATCAAAAATCAGCGCGAGCGCGATAATGACTATCAATAATATCAGTTGTGAATCCATCCTGAATTTTTAATTTGAGAAATTATGAATGTTTAAGCGAAACGGCTTCAAGTACATCTGCTACATACTTACATTTGTCAGTTGTAGTTTCCAGTGCAGAAAACACTTCTTTGTACTTAATGATTTCTTTTACGTTTTCGTTTTCGTTAAAAATATCAAAGATCTCTTTGTCGTAAATATTGTCAACCTTATTTTCCAATTTGTTGATTTTTTCACAGCATTTCAAAACGGTCTTCACGTCTTTAAATCCTTCCAATGCTTTGATGGCTTTCTGGATGTTTTCACAAGCTTCCAGATTGGCTTCTGTAATTTTTCTGATGGATTTTTTCACTTTATCAACCTGATAAAGTTTCATACGGCTGGCGCTCGCATCTATGAAGTCTGTGACTTCATTCATCTTGCTGGTAAGTGCGTAAATATCCTCACGATCAAAAGGCGTAAGGAAGTTTTTACTTAATTCGAAGTTGATATTATTTGTGAGCTTTTCACTTTCATCTTCCAATTTTCTCAGTTTCTGGAAGTAAGGCTCTCTTTCTTCTGCCTTTACATTAACGGCTTCGTGAAGGATTTCGGCCATTTCCACCAGAAGTTTTGCATGCTGATGAAAAAGCGGGAAAAATTTCTTGTCCTTTGGGACTAAAAATTGTAAAATACTGTTCAATGACATAACTTTTCAATTAAGAAGTATAAATCTACTATTTTTCGCTAAATTTTAAGGTGCGAAAGTATAGAAAACTTATGGGTTGTTTCCTATAAATAAATCATGTCTGTTTAAGATAACGTAAATTTAATATTAAGTCTTGATTTTAACTTTACAAAAAGTTAACCGAAATTCCCCTCTACATAGCGTTTAGTTAACTCTTTTTTCGGATTATTGAATATATTTTCGGTCTTGTCAAATTCAATTAATTCTCCCAAATACATAAATCCGGTATAATCCGCAGTTCGAATCGCTTGTTGCATATTGTGTGTTACAATGATAATCGTAAAATCTTCTTTCAACTTCATAATCAAGTCCTCGATTTTCGCTGTACTGATCGGATCCAGTGCCGAACAAGGTTCGTCCATCAAAATGACATCGGGCTGAACGGCAATAGTTCGCGCAATGCAAAGTCTTTGCTGCTGTCCACCCGACAAATCCAGAGCGCTTCTGTTTAGGTTGTCCCCTACTTCATCCCATAAATAACAATCTTTCAGGGCTTCTTCCACGATTTTTTTGGTTTGTCCATTTTTCGCCATATTGTTTATTTCCAAACCATAGGCAACATTTTTCAGGATGGATTTAGGGAAAGGATTGGGACGTTGAAAAACCATTCCGATTTTTTTCCGAACCGAAGTCACATCGTTTTTTCTTCCCATGATCGATTGACCGTCTAGAAAAACTTCTCCTTTGATTTTGGCGGATGGTGTCAAATCATGCATTCGATTCATCGAACGAAGTAAGGTTGATTTCCCACAACCCGAGGGTCCGATCAAAGCCACGATTGATTTTTCAGGAATTTTCAAATCAATTCCTTTCAAAACGTGTTTGTCTCCAAAGTGGAGATGAATATCCTTCACCTCTACTTTGGTTTTTAATTTATTAATTGTCAAATTATTATCTTCTGCTGTGATTTCCATATTTACTTCTAATTATAAACGCCAGGATGTTGAGCCCAAGGATTAAAAGAATCAGTACCAAAGCTGTACCGTAGGCAAGCGGACGTACTTCTTCGATGGCGTGATGTTGTGTGGATAAAATATATAAATGATACGGCAAAGCCATAAACTCACTGTCGAGCGTATCGGGTGGAAACCTCAAATAAAAGGTTACCCCCGTAAAAAGAATCGGAGCGGTCTCCCCTGCGGCTCGGGACAATCCCAAAATAGCTCCGGTTGTAATTCCGGGAATGGCTGATGGAAGAACGGCTGTCCGAATGGATTCCCATTTCGTGGCACCCAAAGCCAGTGAACCTTCCCGATAAGAATTCGGTACGGAACGCAAAGCTTCTTCTGTGGCTGTAATGATATAAGGCAAGGTCATCAATCCCAAAGTCAATCCGGAGGATATCACCGAACTTCCCAATCGCATGGCTTCTACAAACAAAGCCACTCCAAAAAGTCCATAGATAATAGAAGGAACACCGGCAAGGTTTCGGATGGAAGCACGAAGCGCCTTGGTCATCCAGTTTTCTTTTGCATATTCATTTAAATAAATTGCAGTCGCAACTCCGACCGGAATACTAAAGACCGCCGTGATGATGGTCACGAGTGTTGTCCCGGCAATGGCTGGATAAATTCCTCCTTCGGTCATGCCTTTTCTTGGAATTCCAAAAATGAAATCCCAGCTTAAAACTCCTGCTCCTTTCCAGACGATATCAATCAGTACGATGAAAATAAAAGCCAATACAATCAAGGTACAGATTCCTAAAAACCTCAATCCGATGTATTCTTTAATCCGGCTTTGACTTAAACTGCTCATTATACTTTATATCTGAATTTAGAAGCTACCCATTCGGAGAGGAAGTTGATCAATAAACTGATGACGAACAACATCATTCCCAAAACAAACAAACTATAATAATGTGGAGAGTCGTAAGGAACTTCTCCTAATTCGATTGCAATCGTCGCGGTCAAAGTTCTAACGGGATCAAAATATCCGTTGGGCATTGCGGTAGCATTTCCGGTTACCATCAAAACGGTCATGGTTTCTCCGATGGCTCGTCCAAATCCAAGGATACAAGCTGCGATGATCCCAGAGCCCGCCGCAGGTAAAACGACCCGAACCAAAGTTGCCCATTTGTTGGCGCCTAAGGCATATGATCCTTCTCGAAAAGATATAGGAACCGAACGCAAAGCTTCTTCAGAAACACTGATGACAGTTGGCAATGCCATAAATGCCAGTAGAATAGAACCGTTCAATGCGTTGAAGCCATTGTTTAAATTGAAAACATTGGCAATCGCGGGACCGATTAGAACAATCCCGATGAATCCAATGGCTACGGAAGGAATTCCGGCCAAAATTTCTATGATGGGTTTTACGATATTTCGAACGGCTGGAGAAGCAATTTCCGATAAATAAGCGGCGGCACCAATTCCCAAGGGAACGGCAATGACCATCGCTCCAATTGTCACCAAAACCGAACTCCACAATAATTGCATCACACCATAGGAAGCTTCGCCGTAAGCAGATGGATTCCAATTAGTGGAAAAAAAAGAAGAGATAGGAATGTGTGCAAAGGCTTTCAATGCATTTGCGAAAAGTAAATACAGAATTCCGATAAGTACCAGCATGATGAAAATTCCGGATATAGCAAATACCCATTTCATCATTCGATCGTTGAAATACCTCAGGTTCATTAGCTATTTAATTCGGATTTAATTTTTTGCGTATCGATGGGATAAAACCCATTGGACTGAATGATCTGAGAACCTTCTTCACTGAACTGATACATCAGATAATCCAATAATTTTCCTTGAGGCTTTCCGTTTGAATATTGATAAAGCGGTCTTGTAATCGGGTATTTACCGGAAGTTATATTTTCCAAAACCAAGGGAGAATATGCTTTTGTATTTTCATCTACTTTGATGTGAATGACTTTCAGGTTTCGCATCACATTATCATTTAAATATCCTGAACTCACGTAACCGATTCCTTTTTTATCGCTTCGAATGGCGTCTACAATCTGAGCTGTACCGCTCATCCCGATCATGGATTGACTATATTCGTCTTTGACTATATTTTCTCTGAAATAGGTAAAAGTCCCGGAACTGCTTTGACGACCATAAAGTGTAATTTCTTGATCGAAACCATTAATTTGGGACCAGCTTGAAGATTCTCCACTATAGATTTTACCTAATTCCTCAATCGTAAGACTATCGACGGGGTTGTCTTCATTTACGATGATAGCAAGCGCATCGAGTGCAAAAACAATCGGATAGGGTTGGATGTTTCGTTTTTTGGCATAATAAAGTTCCTCTTCCGAAATTTCACGTGAAGAATTCGCCAAATCGGTTTTGCCATTGATTAGTGCCGAAATACCTGAACCTGAACCGCCGCCCGTTACCCCGATGGAAATAAGGCTGTCCCTATCCATGTAATTTTCTGCCAGCACCTGCACCAAATTCACTTCAGAATCAGAACCTTTAATACGGATGGCTTCGTATTTACTTTCCCCTGAAAAACAAGCTTCAAAAACCACAATCCCCATTCCAATCAAAAAGAAAATGGGAAGAAAGTTATGAATCAACTCTTTAGCGTATTTTATCATCGCTACAAAATTACGTTCCCAAGGTTAATTGAGTGTTAACTCAACGCAACCAAAACTTTATGAAAATGAGTTGTAGATTTATTTTTCGTGCTTCAAATTCAGTAAGAAAATAGAGAAATGGTCAAAAAAAAATGCCTGAACAATTTATCTTGTTCAGGCATTTTTAAATTAAATATAACAGAAATTAATAATCCCAGTTGTTATTGGTTTCACCTCCGAATTCCCAGGTAAGGGCAAAACGAAGTGTGTTTTCCAAAGCATTGTTGGTGTCGGAAACAGGCAAAAGGTATGAAAAGTCAAGTCCGAATGCGTTGTATTTCAAACCGGCTCCCAATGTGATATGCTGACGGTCTCCTTTCATAGGGCTTTCATGGAAATAACCCGCTCTTACAAAAAGCACGTCGTTATATGAATATTCGGCAGAAGCGCCCCAAGTAAATTCTTTCATTTCTTCACCAAATCCACCCGGTGCATCACCAAATGAACTGAACATTCCTTCCACAACACCTTTGTTGGGGATGTACCTTGAACCCGGAACTTCAGCTCCTGTGCTGTCCACTGCATATTGCGGAGTTGGAACCAAAAGTTTGTTGGCTTCAAGTGTTACAGCTACGGTATTATAATCATCAAGGATGAAATCATATCCGGCACCGATTCTTAAATTGGTAGGCAAATAAGCTGCGTTATCCTCATTGTTGGAATAATCCAGTTTCGGACCGATGTTGCTGATGTTGAAACCGGCTCTCGCACGCCCTTCGAAATTACTAAAACTATGGCGCGGTGTCTGATAGAAACCAGAAACATCTACTGCAAAAGTATTGGCTGGTTGAACGGTTCCGTCGTCAATATTGTTGAACAAGTCTGAACGAATGAAACGACCTGTAACAGCCATACTATAAGTATCTGATAATCTTAATCCGTAAGAAACATCAAACGCAAATTCATTTGGTTTTGCAATACCTGTATTAACAATTTGAGTTCCGACAAGTTCGGTCAGGTCAATTTCGCCAATGTTGAAATAATACAAACTAGCAGAAAGTGTACTTCTTTCTTCTTGTCCCAGAAATGTATAAAAAGAAGCATTCAGCAAGAAAACATCATCTGTTATTCCGCTCATATAAGGTGTGTAGGAAAGCGCTACGCCGGAATAACTTTTACTGAAAGCATATTTGGCCGGGTTCCAATATTGTGAAAATGCATCGGCAGATGTGGCCGCTCCCATATCACCCAATGCGCCAGCACGGGCATCCGGGGATACTCTTAAAAACGGCGCACCTGTCAGAACAGGGTTGGGCTGCTCTTCCTGTGCGAATGCCAATGCAGAGAATAGCATCAGACATCCCATCGAAATTTTCTTAATCATCATCTTTTTTAATTTATTTTAATATCACTAATTTTTCTATTGCTGTGGCCGAACCTTTACATGTGTCCGGATTAACCCCCCTCGCTGTGACGCGGTAAATATACACACCTTTTCCAATTTTA
>JAEWHB010000097.1 GCA_023388015.1 Bacteroidota bacterium | reverse complement strand
GGTAATCGGACGGCAAATATAGAATGTTTTTATATTTATTTCCAAATTAAATTTCAATTTCTAATTCATCATAAGCCAAAAATCTGTTGAAAGGAAGTTCTGACTGTACTTCTTTGTGAAATCCCATCGTAAGACTTATGTGTGTGAAATAAGCTTTCCCGGCTCCAATTTTGTCAGCCATTACCAACGCTTCTTCAAGCGTGAAATGCGAATGATGTTTTTCTTCTTTTCGTAAAGCGTTCAAAACCAATACTTCTACATTCTGAATTTTTGTCAATGTGTCGTCGGGAATAGAACTTGCGTCGGTTATGTACGCAAATTTCTCATCGATCAGAAATCCAAGAATCGGTAGATTCCCGTGCATGATTTCCAAAGGCTCTATTTGAAATCCGGCAATTTCGAAAGATTTATTCTGAATGATGTGTTCATTGAAACTTGGCGCACCCGGATATTTTTCTTTGGCGAAAGCATATGGAAATCGCAATTTTATTTCTTGTAAAGTACGCTCCGGCGCATAAATATCCATAGGTTTTCCCGCAAAATGACTGAAAGAACGAGTATCGTCAATTCCCAAAACGTGATCGTTGTGCTCATGGGTAAAAAGGATGGCTTCCAAAGAACGTACGCTGCCGCGAAGCATCTGCTGCCGGAAGTCCGGGCCGCAGTCTATCACAATGTTTTGTCCGTTTTTGCTGAGCAGAACAGAACAACGCAGACGTTTGTCTTTTGGATCGGTTGAAAAATTAACCGGATGATCGCTTCCGATGACCGGAATGCCTTGTGATGTCCCTGTACCCAAAAACTGAATTTTTAGCATGGAATTCGGTTTAATTGTGGTAAATTTACGCCATAAATTAAAAATGTCAGTATGAGTTTTGACCAGGTTTTATCGGCCAAACAAAAAGCGTTAGAAATTAACCTGAATCCCCACATTTACGGGACTTTTGCCGAAATCGGTGCCGGACAGGAAACAGTTCGGTTTTTTTATCGTGCCGGAGGTGCCTCCGGGACTTTAGCAAAAGCCATGAGTGCTTATGACAAAGATTTTTCAGATGCCATCTATGGAAAAGAAGAAGACGGAAGGTATGTAACGGAAGAGCGTTTGAAAAAAATGCTTGACCATGAGATGAGATTGATTGAGCAGCGTCTGAATCATGAAACACATAAAGACAAATTGTTTTTTACCTATGCCAATACGGTTACTACCATTGATTTTACCAAAACTTACAAAGGTCACGGTTGGGTTGGCATTCGTTTCAGAAATGACCCCAACCAAAAAGAATACAACGAAATCATTTTCCACGTCCGGTTCAAAGAAGCAAGTGCTCAATTGCAACAGGAAACTTTGGGTATGATGGGCGTGAACCTGATTTATGGTGCTTATTATTATAATGACAATCCGAGAAGACTTTTGCGTTCGCTTTATGACGGACTTGACAAAGACCAGGTAGAAATCGATATGGTCAATTTCAGTGGGCCGCGTTTTGCTTATGTGGACAACCGTCTGATGAGTTTGCAACTTGTAAAAAATGGAATGACTGATGCCGTTATATTTGGCCCGAACGGGAAAAACTTTTTACCTGCAGCGATTCTTTATAAGAAAAATATATTTGCCATGCGTGGCAGTTTCAGACCTGTAACCCACGTGAACATTGATATGCTGGAATCCAGTATGGAAAAGTTTATGGATCAGGAAGATGTAAACGAAGAGGATACTGAAATTTTGTTTGAAATCACACTGAGCAATCTTTCTTCTGACGGAGAAATTGATGAAAGAGATTTTCTGGATCGTGCCGATATAATTGGTAGTTTGGGGTATAATGTGATTATTTCTAATTTTTCTGAATATTATAAACTCGTCCATTATTTCACGGAATTCACCCGAAATTCGACCAAAATCGGATTAGGAATGGGTGTCAACAATCTGCTTGAGGTATTTAATCCGAATTATTATGAAAATCTTCCGGGTGGTATCATGGAAGCATTCGGTAAATTGTTCAAAAAGAATGTAGTGGTTTATCTTTATCCTTATTTCAATAAGGAGGACAATGTAATGTTGAATGCTGAAAATTTAAAGGTGAATGAAAACCTGAAGGAATTGTATAAATTCTTTAAATTCAACCAACGAATCCGTGATATTGAAAACTACAATCCGGCTTATTTGGATATTTATTCGCGAAAGATTTTGGAACAAATCGGCAAAGGTGAAGAAGGTTGGGAAGGAAATGTTCCTACCGGCGTAGCCGAAATGATCAAAGACCGGGGGATGTTTGGTTATACCAATACCTACGCATTGAATTGATGATTCACATAGTTTGAAAATAGAAAAGCGGTCACTAATTAGTGGCCGCTTTCCATTTAGTATAAGACAAAAATAAAACTCCCTTTAGGGTTGGAGAATTTGATTTTCCAAAAAAAATGTGTGGATTTTTATTTTGTCGTGTTCTGTGCGCTTTTCATTTAAATTATTTAGAAATAAATATTATCGTGTTATTCTTCTTCAGCCGTTTCCTCTGCTTGTTCGGTCAAATCCTGCAGAATTTCTTCAGTTTGTTCCACTTCCTGAGTAGCTTCCTGTACTTTTTGCTGAGCTTCTTCCAGCTTCATATTGGCCGCATCAGCCGCTTTTTGTGCTTCGAGAACGGCGTTGTTTAAATCTTCCAGAGTCGGTGGTGGCGGAAGATTTATTTCCTTTAATTTTAATTTCGCTGAATTGTTGAATTTATAGGAAAGCCCGACGCCCAATGTTTGTTTCAACTGTGTTTTTTGAATTTGATCTTCATCATAAAATAAGTTGACAGTAGCCTGAGCAGAAATAAAACTATTCACTTTTAAATCAAGGACGCCTTGGTAAGCGATGTCCATATTTTGCGGAGTTCTTAGGTAATTGCTGTAAATCCCCAATCGATTGTCATAAGAAATATTGTCCCAAATATTGATTTTATAACGGGCACCCAAAAAAGCACCAAATTCGTATAAATAAGAATCACCATCTGCTTTCAAACCAAAACTTCCGGCATATTGCAAATCGCGGTCTTGCACAAAAGTAAATCTGGATGTAAATGGATGAAAGTTTACCTGAAAATTCTCATTGGGTTTATAATCCACCCCCAGACCGAATGACAAATAGCCGGGTGCCATAAAAGTTGAAATCTTTTTGTAATCGCCAGAAATGCTATCTTGGATATTGTAGTCAAAACCATCAGTGAACTGGGTTTTGAAATTGGCAGATGCCGCAAAATAAAAATGTCTGATGAACTCATAACCATAAGAAGAAGTCAGATC
>JAEWHB010000086.1 GCA_023388015.1 Bacteroidota bacterium | reverse complement strand
CCGGACTTTTAAACGGATTGCTTCCTTGCGGA
This sequence comes from Bacteroidota bacterium, assembly GCA_023388015.1. GTDB lineage: Bacteria > Bacteroidota > Bacteroidia > Flavobacteriales > Weeksellaceae > Moheibacter. Next base: position 6,569 of record JAEWHB010000086.1, on the reverse strand, counting down.
GCGGTTTATGCGGCGCTGACAGGTTCCATGGCGATGGGGAGCATCGGTGGTGGCGCTGTTTTCATGATTTGTTTTGGATTGGGAACAATTCCGCTGATGTTTGCATCCGTCCTTGCGGGAAATGTGGTGAGTCTGCAAACCCGACAAAAAATCCTGAAATTTCTACCTTATCTGATGGTTTTACTTGGAATTCTTTTTATTCTGAGAGGATTAAATCTAAATATTCCTTATATTTCTCCTACGCTTGAGAGTTTACAGCTAAACGGAGAAGGCCATGAGCATTGAAAATTAGATTTCATACCTTCCAAATCATTACTATCATAGGTCAATGTATTAGTCCTTTATCTTTTCAACCTTTGTAATTAAAATCAGATAAATGGATTTGCAGTTTCAGAATTACCTCAATAGTTTCAAAGAAAGAGAAAATAAAATGCCAGTTTTATTCATTGGACACGGTTCACCGATGAATGGAATTGAAGACAATGCCTTTACTCAAGGATGGATTGAAATAGCTAAAACCATGGAATTACCAAGTGCAGTTTTGGTCATTTCAGCGCATTGGCTGACGAGGGGAACTCATGTCACAGCCATGGATTTCCCAAAAACCATTCATGATTTTGGTGGCTTTCCAGATGAACTTTATCAGGTGCGATATCCTGCGCCCGGAAGCCCTGAGTTGGTAACTGAAATTCAAAAAGACTTTCGAACCTTGGAAGTTGGACTTGACCACGAATGGGGATTGGATCATGGAACTTGGACCGTCGTGAGGCACATGTTTCCCGATGCAAATATTCCGGTTCTGCAATTGAGTATCGATTATTCAAAACCTGCGCATTACCATTATAATTTAGCAAATCAACTCATAAAACTTCGTAAAAAAGGAGTTCTAATCATTGGAAGTGGAAATATGATTCATAATTTGAGAATGATAGATTGGCAAATGATGAAAGAAAATAAAGGCTATGACTGGGCCGAAGAGCTGAACAATCAATTCATTCAACTCATAGAAAATAAACAACATTCTAAACTATATAATCTACAAGAACTTGGCGAAGCAGGGAAATTGGCAATCCCAACTCCCGATCATTATTATCCGCTTATGTATTCGCTTGGTTTACAGGACGCAAAAGACGATGTAGAGATTTTTAATAATCACTTATTGGGTGGCTCACTTTCTATGACTTCAGTGAAAATTGGATAAATTATTTCCACTCCTCCGGAATCTCACAAATCGGAATCGGAACCATTTTATGCAGGTTGGCGCGATGGCGTTTTTCATAAATCTCCATAACTTCCCGTTCACGCTCAGAAAAATCCTTGGAAATCTGTCCTCGCTCAGCAGCTTTCATCGCCCATTCCAATTCGTCATAAGTAGCACCCAATTGATCTTCATCGGTACGGTTATCGCCAAATAAACCATCGGTAGGAGCGGCTTTTTGAATTTCGTAATTGATGCCTAAAAATTCTGCAATTTTATAAACTTCCGATTTCATCAAATCGGCAATCGGGCTGATGTCCACGCCGCCATCGCCATATTTGGTAAAAAATCCCACACCGAAATCTTCCACTTTGTTGCCGGTTCCGGCCACGATGTAACCATACAATCCGGCATAATAATAAAGCGTGGTCATCCGAAGTCGCGCTCTTGTGTTGGCCAACGATAAATTATAGGCATATTCATTGTCCGATTTTTCCGCCACCGAAACAAATTCATCATAAACCGTCGTCAGATTGACTGATTTTCCTTCCACTTTTTCAAAATTTGATTTCAACCAATTGATATGATTCAAAGCACGTGTAACCTGATTTTCTGCCTGATGAATCGGTAGTTCCATACAAAGGACCGGATAACCCGTTTTGGCACAAAGCGTCGAAACCACTGCGGAATCAATTCCGCCCGAAATCCCCAAAACAAATCCTTTTTGCCCTGAATTTTTCAGGTAATCGCCCAACCAGTTGACAATGTGATTTATGATTTTTTCGGTCTGCATTATATGATTAAATTTGCGGTTCAAATTAGTTCAAAGATAATGAATGACTCCCACTTATTGGGATTGGGAAAAATCAATTCATTAGTAAATTGAAAAATTAATTAAAAGTAAATAGATGAAAACCTCACATTGGTTCGTTTTGATTTTTTCGGTTATGCTGATTTCCTGCGGAAAAGAAAATCGTTGGGACGTAGAATTGCCACAGGAAAAAGTGGATTTGAAAATAACCGACATCAGCAAGGATTTTTTTGATACAAATATTCCTTTAACTGAAGTTCAAGCTAAATATCCCTTCTTCTTTTTGGATTCAGTGTCAAATGATGTTTGGGAAGAACAGAGAAAACACCCTTTTGAAAGAGCTGTTTATGATTCCGTGGTAGAGGCATTTAAAAAGTATGGGAAGTTTGAGTCTGATTTGGAAGGATTATTTACCTACTACAAACATTATTTTCCTCAGCATACAATTCCACAGATTTATACTTACTCTTCCACCTTACAGGAAAATATTTTTTATCCAGTAATTTACGGTTCAAGAGAAGGCTTGATGTTTATAGCTTTGGATGGTTTTTTAGGATCAGATAATCAGCTGTATAAACAACAAACTACAATTAAAGTGTATGATTATATGGTGCAAAATATGAACCCTGAGAATGTAGCGCCTGCTGTGGTTCAGTCAATTGGACTTGAGATTGTGCCGTTCAATCCGCGTCAGCAGTCTTTCATCGATTTGATGGTGGACGAAGGAAAAAAACTAATACTTGCCGATGCTTTGTTACCCAAAACTTCGGACGAACTGAAAATAGGTTATACAAAAGAACAATTGGATTGGGCCATTGCAAACGAGGGCGATATCTGGAATTATTTCGTGGAACAAAATATGGTGTTTGAAAATGATAAAACGCTTCGCGAAAGATTTTTACAACCAGGACCTTTTTCCAAATTCTTAAATGAAATCGAAACCGAATCGCCGGGAAGAATCGGAGCCTGGATAGGCTGGCAGATTGGCCGAAAATACCTGGCCGAAAATCCTCAAGTAAGTTTGCAGGATTTTATCAATCAAGATACACAGGTCATCTTCAAAGAATCCAAATACAAACCACGAAAGGGAAGCGGAAATTATGCGCCAAGTGAAAATGCTTCAAATGACGAAGTGGAAAAATATGAATAACCCTGAGAGAATCAGTTAAAATTTAGAAAATGAGAAAAACACAGATAATAGTAGAGGTGGAACTGGACGAAAACCATGTTCCGGAGAAAATGACCTGGAATGCGCAAGACGGAGGAATCAATAATCAGGAAACCAAAGCTGCGATGATTTCGGTTTGGGATGACAAGGAAAGAGAAGCTTTGCGCATTGATTTATGGACCAAAGACATGCCGATGGATGATATGAAACAATTTTATCATCAGATTTTTATTTCCATGGCCAATTCCTATCAGCGTGCTACCAATGAAAATGAAGTGGCAGATTACATTGTGGAATTTGCTGAAAACTTTGCGCATCAGGCTGGAATCAAGGAAAAACCATAAAAAAAAAAGGCGGAACGAATTCCGCCTCTGAATGTGTTAGTTAAATATGACAATGTTAAGAGTAAGCTCTAAATTAATCCTGAAAGTTCAAAAGCTCTGATCATTCTCGGTACGCCCATTCCGCCGCCTGAGCGCTGGAAGAATTCAAACGAAAGGAAATCTTCCAATTCGTCTTCCACACGGCTTTTCCCGAAGAGATCAAATAATTTTTCGGCGTATTTTCCGTCTTCAATCGAGTAGAAAGAATCGCGTTGCTCTACCGCGTCAGTGCTTCTTTCGGCGGAACCGATGGTTTCGATTCCGTGCAAAAGAGCATCGACTTTATTGGCTGTTTCGCCGTTTCTTTTCATATTCCAAAAAGGATTGGTGCGTTCAGGAAAATTCTCAAGGAAGAAAACATTTCCATATTCTTCCTGAATTCTCAATTCATCTTCAGCCTCAATGGTATTGACACCATATTTTTTGGCGATGTCTTCATAATCGGCGTGAACGAAATCTTCGGCTTTACCAAAACCTAAATCTTCCAGCAATTCAATTTCCAGTTCAATCAGTTCTTTGATGCCGCCGTGCATTTCAAATTCAAACATCGGGAAAATGCGTTGGTGTCTTCCTTTGATCGGGCTTTTTTCGTTACGATAGCTCGTCGAGACACAAAAAAAACCGGGAACATCCGGCTTCGTCAATAATTCATATTCCAACCACATTTGGCCGGTTTGAGGAAGTGGCCAAACGTTACCGCAATATTCGTACGAAGCAATGGAATGAGGATTTTCGCAAGCAGCCAAAATGCTCAAGCGGTTTTGGGTGTGGACTTCAACGAAACCTTTGCGCAAAAAAAAAGTTCTCATCTTGTTAACTACAAAAGAGAACTTCTTGGGATCAATGATTGGAACCAATGCCAAATCATTTGCTCGGGCGACTGCGCCCTGCGGAATAATTAAATCTTGCATAATTTGTGTGTTTTTTGTGTTTGCATAAATTGGCGCGAATTTATAGCCTGTCATTAAATCTCACAAATTTATTTTCGTAAAACTTATTAACAATTTTATTTGTGCTGAGCAAGTAGTTGGAATAAGTCATTGTAAATAAAGTCCTTATGGTTTTATTTTTTGAATTCTAATTTTCTAAATTTTAACAAAAAAATTGTTTCAATTAAAACTAACTGAAACAATTTTTCTTATGGTTTTTCTAAAAAAATCTTTGAGGCTTGCCTCGGGTTTCCGCTTCACCTCTCCTTTGGAGAGGTCGAATCTGTTGACAATAGATTCGGATGAGGCGAAATAAAGAAATTCTTTATTTAAGACAACTGAGGTCCGGCAGTAACTAAACGCTCTCCTTCCGGTGTGTCGCAATATTTGTTGAAATTCTCTATGTATCGGCCTGCCAAATCCTTTGCTTTGGTTTCCCATTCGTCAGCGCTGCTGTAGGTGTCTCTTGGATCCAGAATTCCTTGAGAAACATTTGGAAGTTCCGTTGGGATTTCCAAATTCAGAATTGGGATTTTTGTTTTTGGTGCGTTCTCAATGGATCCGTCAATAATCGCATCAATAATGGCACGTGTATCTTTCAAAGAAATTCTTTTTCCGGTACCGTTCCAGCCCGTATTTACCAAATAAGCTTTGGCGTTATGTTCCTTCATTTTTCCAATCAAAGTTTTAGAATACATGGTTGGATGCAAAGTCAGGAAAGCCTCTCCAAATGCAGGCGAGAACGAAGGTTGAGGTTCTGTAATTCCTCTTTCGGTTCCGGCTAATTTGGAAGTATATCCACAAAGGAAATGGTATTGTGCCTGATCATCGTCCAAAACCGAAACCGGAGGTAAAACGCCGAAAGCATCAGCCGAAAGGTAAACGATTTTTTGGGCATGTCCGGCTTTGGATGGCAGAACAATTTTGTTGATATGATAAATCGGATAAGAAACGCGCGTGTTTTCGGTAATGGAACCATCGGTGAAATCGATTTCGCCGGTATCTTTTACCACTACGTTTTCCAACAATGAATCACGTTTAATTGCACGGTAGATATCCGGTTCTTTCTCTTCTGAAAGATCAATTACTTTTGCGTAGCAACCTCCTTCAAAATTAAATACGCCGTGGTCGTCCCAGCCGTGTTCGTCATCTCCGATCAGATAACGTTTCGGGTCGGCAGACAAAGTAGTTTTGCCGGTTCCTGAAAGCCCGAAAAACAAAGCCACATCACCTTCTTCGCCTACGTTCGCAGAACAGTGCATGGAAGCAATTCCGCGAAGTGGAAGATAATAGTTCATGATGGCAAACATTCCTTTTTTCATTTCGCCACCGTACCAAGTTCCACCGATGATCTGGATTTTTTCAGTCAGGTTAAACATGATGAAATTCTCGGAATTCAGTCCCTGTTTTTGCCAGTCCGGGTTGGTAGTTTTGGAGCCATTTATCACGATGAAATCCGGCTCTCCGAAGTTTTCCAGTTCGTAAATGGAAGGGCGAATGAACATATTGGTCACGAAATGTGCCTGCCAGGCGACTTCCATGATGAATCGTACTTTCAGCCTTGTGTCGGGATTGGTTCCGCAGAATGCGTCTACGACATATAGTTTTTTGGAATTGGACAATTGGTCCAAAACCAAATTTTTACAATGTGTAAAGATTTCGGGAGTGGTCGGTAAGTTAACTTTCCCGTCCCAGTGGATTGTGTCCTTGGTAATTTCATCTTCAACGATGTAGCGATCTTTGGGGGAACGTCCTGTAAATTCGCCGGTTTTCACAGCGACCGCACCTAGTTCAGAAACGATTCCTTTTTCAAATCCTTTATTTTTTTCGGAAGTCTCAGCTTTAAAAAGTTCTTCAAAAGTCGGATTATAAACGACTTCATGATAACCCGTGATTCCCATTTGGTGAAGCTCCTGGATTACTCTGATGTTTTTCATAACTAATTGTTTGTTGTTGTTTGTGAGGCATTGCGTTTTAGCCTCCAAATTTAGTCAAATATGTAGTTTTCAAATCAATAAAAGTAATGATATTCATCAGAAATTTAAAGCAGAATCAGTCTAAAATGAAATATTGTTTGCAA
>JAEWHB010000041.1 GCA_023388015.1 Bacteroidota bacterium | reverse complement strand
ATGAAATTTCGGTTTATGAAATAAAATACAGTCCGAAAAAGAAAGTGATTTTCACCAAATCCTTTACCGAAAAATATCATCCGACAAAGCAAATAATTATCAATAAAGATAATTTTTGGGAATATCTGTAATTCTGAATCTAAAGAGTTATCTGTATGACCGATTATTTGATGTAAATTTGCACCCTCAATTTCAAATAAATCATGCGCACAAAATCCACGGGAAAGAAGAAAATCAATATTGTAACGCTTGGCTGTTCCAAAAATGTTTACGATTCGGAAGTTTTGATGGGACAGCTCAAAGCCAATGGCAAAGAGGTCGTTCATGAGAAACAAGGCGAAATCGTCGTGATCAATACTTGCGGATTTATCGACAATGCCAAGGAAGAAAGCGTCAACACGATTCTGGATTTCGTTCAGCGAAAAGAAGACGGATTGGTGGAAAAAGTATTCGTGACCGGATGTCTTTCGGAACGATACAAACCCGATTTGGAAAAGGAAATTCCCGATGTAGATCAATATTTCGGGACGCGTGATTTGCCTTTGTTGTTGAAAGCTTTGGGAGCAGATTACAAACACGAATTGGTCGGCGAACGTTTGACCACAACACCTCGTCATTATGCATATCTGAAGATTTCGGAAGGCTGTGATCGGCCTTGTTCCTTTTGTGCAATTCCTTTGATGCGTGGTGGACACAAATCCACGCCAATTGAAAACTTGGTGAAAGAAGCGCAAAATCTGGCCAAAAACGGAACCAAAGAATTGATTTTGATTGCACAGGATTTGACCTATTACGGACTTGACATTTACAAAAAAAGAGCTTTAGCTGATTTGCTGAAAGAATTGGTAAAAGTCGAAGGAATTCAGTGGATTCGTTTGCATTATGCTTTTCCGAGCGGATTCCCTGAAGATGTTCTGGATGTCATCAAAGCAGAACCGAAAATCTGTAATTACATCGATATTCCTTTGCAACATATTTCGACTGAAATTTTGAAATCAATGCGTCGCGGAACTACTTTTGAAAAAACCAATGCTTTGCTAGACAAATTCAGAGAAAAAGTTCCGGGAATGGCGATCCGAACGACTTTGATTTGCGGATATCCGGGCGAGACCGAAGAACAATTCCTGGAAATGAAAGAATGGGTGCGCAATCAGCGGTTTGATCGTTTGGGATGTTTTACGTATTCGCACGAAGAAAATACGCATGCTTTTGGTTTGGTGGACAATGTTCCGGCCGAAGTGAAACAGCGTCGCGTAGATGAAATAATGGAAGTCCAATCGCAGATTTCATGGGAATTGAATCAGGAGAAAATCGGGAAGCAATTCAAAGTTTTGATTGACCGCAAAGAAGGAAATTATTTCGTGGGAAGAACCGAATTTGATTCGCCCGATGTGGACAATGAAGTTTTGATTCCGGCTGAGGATGTTTATTTGTCTATCGGAGAATTCGTCCATGTAGAAGTCGAGTCGGCGGAAGAATTTGATTTGTTTGTTAAGTTGATTTGATTTCTGGATTGTATTAAGATTTCAGTATTAAGTATTAAGTATTAAGACTTTAAATTTTAATTTCTTACTTCCCAAATCCATCAATTATAAAAAGTGAACGCAAAGTATTATTTGGCAGTTATGTCTGCCTTTATCATTTGGGGATTGTTCAGTTTGCCGCTGAAAGCAATTGATCAATATGCTTCGTTGGATATTCTTTTGTCGAGGGTTTTGATGGCGAGTGTTTTGATTTTGGCCATTAGTTTTATTTTCCGTCGGAAAGTGAGTTTTGAAAACATCCAAATTTTTAAAAGTTTCTCCAAAAGACATCAGCGAAGGTTGATTTTGCTGAATTTCATCAGTGCGATTTTGCTGGCCATTAATTGGTATTTGTTCATTTATGTGATGAACCGAATCAGTGTCAATGCGACTTCGCTTGCATATATGCTCTGCCCGATTATTACCACGGTTTTGGCTTATATTTTCTTGAAAGACCGACTTTCATCGGTTCAGTGGATTGCAGTTTCACTGAGCTTGATGAGTTGTGTTTTGCTGTCGATTGGGCATTTTATGGACGTTTTTTACAGTTTTATCATTGCCTTTTCTTATGCGATTTATTTAATTCTACAAAAGAAAAATCATCAGCTTGACCGGTTTTTTACTTTGACTTTTCAAATCGTATTCGGAACGATTATTTTATTGCCGCTGTTTAGTCAGCAACAGGAATTGCCCGAAAAAGGAGTCTATTTTTATGGAATTGTTTTTCTGATTGCGGGTGTTTTTACGATACTTCCGATGTTTTTAAATGTTTTTTCGCTCAATAAACTAAATTCCTCCACTGCCGGAATTTTCATATATCTGAATCCGGTTTTCAGTTTTTTATTGGCCTTATTTTATTTCAAGGAAGAAATGGAACCGATGAAAATTATTGCTTATTCGGTGGTATTTTTCTCGGTAATTTTATTTAATTCGAAATTGATTTCTCAATTAGTAGGCATAAAAAAAGCCTGACGAAATGAATCGTCAGGCCATCCGTAAATATTTGATAATGAATTTTACTGGACTGTAATTTTCTTTACGGATTCTTTTAATTCCTTTTGTTTTGGAAGTAAAACTTTAAGAA
>JAEWHB010000011.1 GCA_023388015.1 Bacteroidota bacterium | reverse complement strand
TTTCGGTGCTCATCGAGCCGGAAACCTGAGCGGAAACCATCAGTAGAATTTGTTCGGCCAAAAAATTATCGCTCACTTCCATCATTCGTTTGTAAACCAAATCAGACGGAAGGCTGAAAAGGGTTTTGGCACTTTTCGGTAATTCTTTATCGGTCAGAAAAACATCTTTGCTCACAGCATCTGAAAGCATCTGACGAATCAGCTCGTCCTTTACCACAAAGGGAACGCGTGTGGAAGAGCCGTTACGCGAACCGAGGAAAAATTTATTTTTGTGGAAATCGCGACTGAAAAGGCTTTCCTGATATTCCACAGAGTCAGCCAGCGTAAGCGGAAAAGCAGAAGGTCCGCTTTTCCCTTTTTTGATGGTTGCCATATTTCCGTACACCGGAAATTCGCTTCGTTCGGGCGAATAATATTTTTCATAATCTTCCCAAGACCAGCCCAATCCCATGCGAGTTCCTTCAAATTTCCCCCAACGCAGGTAAATATTTCCCGGTTCTTTTTTCAGAAAGTCAAGTGCGCGTGTTACCGATCGGAATTCCGGATGAAGAAAAGTGGGGTCACCCAATCCTTCAATGTACAAATCGCCGTCTTTTTGCTGATAACGAAGCGCCGGAATTGAATCGGGAAGGACTTTCATGGCGGCATAAAGCGAAAGAATTTTCACATTGGACGCCGGTGTGAAATATTTTTCTCCATTGTAATTTTCCAAAACTTGTTTCGTAGAAGGATCGTACAAATAAAAACCTGTAAACTGGGTTTTGTAAAAATCGGATTCCAAATGATTTTTTACCCAGTCAGAAGTTTGGGATTTCCCCGCAAGCGGAAGAATTAAAATCAAAAAAAGAATGAAATTTTTCCTGATCATTATTAAGATATATTATCGGGTTTATCCTCCGGCGGCAAAATCTGCATAACGCTGTGCGGAGGACTTTTAATGTTATTTTTATCCAGAATTTCTTTTGTCTTTTTGTAAAGTTTGTAATAAGCAGTCCAGTATTCGTCCCGTTTTACAAACCCCCAAACCGCCAAATTTATTGTGCTGTCGGCAAAATCCAGAACTTCCACCACAATTTCCTCATCTTTTAAAATCATCGGTTCATCCCGAAGCATTTCTTTTAAAACCCGTTGTGCTTTTTCCAGGTCATCGGTATAGGCAATCGCCAGTTTTATCACCAAACGACGTGTTTCTTTTATGGAATAATTGGTCACCGGATTGTTTAGAAGCGTAGAATTTGGAAGTGTAATGACCACATGATCGGGTGTAATTAAAGTAGTGTACAGAATACTGATGGATTCTACCGTACCGCCTTTGTCCAGCGCCGAAATATAGTCGCCAACTTTAAAAGGTTTGAACAAAATTATCAGAAGTCCGCCGGCGAAATTGGACAAACTTCCCTGCAAAGAAAGGCCAACTCCGGCCGCAAGACCGGCCATGATAGCTGCAAAAGAAGTCACTTTGATCCCAACAGTGCTGATGGCTGTAAGAATGACCAAAAGTTTGAAAACCACATCAATTACCGGTAAAATAAATTCGCGGATGGAAGCATCTACTTCGCGTCTGATCATGCGGTTTCGGATGATTTTTTTCAAACGGTTGGCAATCCAGAAACCACCGGCAATGATGATAATCGCCACGGCAGATTTAATTCCGAGGCGGATTAATTCATCCAAAAGCCATTCGAATTTTTCAAACTCCATTTCTTTATAATTTTCACAAAAATAATAGTTAGGAATCAGATTGAACAATTCATATCAGATTTTAATATGTTTTAATGAAATATTTAGAAATAATTCACTTTTTCACAACAAAAATTGATGATTATCGCTAAAAATAGCCCTTTGTAGGTATTTTGTAATCTGTTTAAACCTAATATTTTTACGCCAACTCATTAAAACACTATAATATGAAATTTTCAACCTTTATTTTACTCTTTTCATTTCTTTTTATCAATATTTCTTGTTTTGAAGATCTTTTCGGCTTGGAAGATGATGGCGACGAATATTATTATGGCGACGACGACGGCGGTGGATCGGGAAATTTAAATCCAGGCTATGATTATTATTATGAATGTCCCGGTGGATACGGAAGTTCTTTTACGGTTCCAATTCCCGAAGGGACAGCCAGTTGTCAACAAGCTTATGAATACTTTGCCCGGGTGTATGGATGTAATGATATAGATAATTTCAACTCAGCCAATTGTGCACTTTGCCATGATTGCGGAATTGATAATTATTGTACTGTCTGTGAATAGATTAAGATTTTACATCAAAAGATAATCGAATAATCCGGCTCAAAACATAGGGTCGGATTTTTTATTGAGATTCTCTCTACCATCTGTCTTAAAAAGCGAAACATGGTTATCTTTGCACCGATGAAATTTGAAATCACAGGACAAGACCTTCATTCCAAAGCAAGATCTGCCACCATTTCCACCGCGCACGGCGAAATTCAGACGCCTATTTTTATGCCGGTAGGAACAGTGGCAAGTGTGAAATCGGTTCACCAGCGCGAGCTGAAGGAAGACATAAAAGCCCAGATTATTTTGGGAAATACTTACCATTTGTATCTGCGCCCCGGCATTGGGATTTTAAATCAGGCCGGCGGACTGCATAAATTCATGAATTGGGATCGCCCGATTTTGACGGATAGCGGTGGCTTTCAGGTTTATTCGCTTTCCGACCGGCGGAAAGTTACCGAAGAAGGCGTTCGTTTTAAATCCCATATCGATGGATCCT
>JAEWHB010000079.1 GCA_023388015.1 Bacteroidota bacterium | reverse complement strand
GCCAACCATCGGAAACAGGTTCAGCCACCCGTAGTTTCCCTTCGTCTAGCAAATCAATAACTTCTCTTACAGCCTTCTGAGTCTCTTCGTTTTTTAACAAATCCCGGTTATCCCAAGCCGACTCTATAATTGATTTTAAGTTTTCCATAATTGTAAGTTGCTTGCAAAACTACATTATTAAGTTAGAAGTTAGAAATGAGAAGTCGGAAATAAGCTGCTAATCTTTGTAATTTTTCAAATTTAGTTCTAACATTTTTATGATTTCCTTTTGAAGCGACTTGGGTTCGTTGATTTTTACCTCTTTGCCCATCGAGAGAATTTCCATCAAGAAATCATAAGTCGGACTTAAAAACAATTGTATCTGATTTTCAGAAAGTATTGTTTGCGAATGATGTAAAGGCAAAGTTTTCAAATAAGGCATTTGTTCTGCCGAAACTTCAAGTATTATTTTTTCCGGTTTTGTCCCGTCGGTTATAATGCCAAAAGCATTTTCAAATTTAGCTTTTAAATCAGGAATGTTTTCCATTTTAAACTTTTGATTTGTCACAACCACTCGTTGAATTCTCTCCAAACTAAAAGTTTTCACTTCATTTTCAACGGGGTCATAAGCGACCAAATACCATCTGTATATGGCTTCCTTCAATGCCAATGGATGAACTTTTCGCTGCGAAAATTCCTGTCGGTCATCCGCAAATTTCGTATGCTCAAACTCTACAATAAAATTATGCTTGATGGCATAGAGAAGTTCCTTTAAAAATTCGGTTGCCATCGGCTTTCGTTTTTCAGGCAAGACAAATTCAGAAAAGGTTCCCGACAAACTTAAAAAATCATAAATTTCAAAAGCCTCAATAATTCTTTCGGTTTTAAAGCCATCCAACTCTCCTGCGATTTCGTATTTACGTAAGGAGCGGTTGTATTGAATTTCAATATCATATATCTCACTGATTTCGATTAAATCCCGCTCAAAAGTTCGCTTGGAAATTTCATAATCTTCATCGCTGAATTGTGAATAATGACGCAGGCTTTCCAGAATTTCTTTGAATGAACAAGGCGACTTTCTAATTCGGTTGATGATTAAGTGATGTCGTTTTATGTAGAGTTTTTTGGCCATTTATTGTTTAATTTTTTCAGACAAATCTTCTACAATTATTTTAATTCTTTGCATTGTTCTTTGGTCTTTTGAAACTTCTTTTTCAAGCTTAATTTGATTGAGTGACTGCAATCCTAAATGCCTAACATAATGAACTCTAGCTTTTAAACTATATCCATTTTTTTCTAAACAACTTAAAGCATATTTGGCTTTTTGCCCAAAAACAATTATTAAATCTTCGATATCACTCAATTCATTAAAAAGTCTTAGAAGATTATTTTCACTATTAATTTCTTTATTATTTGGCTGTGTTTGTTTATTTAGATAGCCTTTGAAATAAACTTGATTATGTGAATTTGTAATTCTAAAATCGTATCTGTCTTCATATTTTTTAGACACAATTATATTTTTCAAACTCAACTCTTGAATAAATATATCTAAATTATCTCCAGTTTTTCCAAAAACCACTTTGTTGTTTTTAAATTCCTCTTGACCTGGACAACTAAAAACAAAAGCTATTTTATTGTCCTTGCCTTTATTATAACATACTTTTTTTCTTTCCATATTTCAAATTTACCTTTTTATTCCTAACTCCCAAACCCAATGACTTTCCGCATTTCAGTGCTTTTTTCCTGCTTTTCATTAAAGTGAAATATTTCAGACAAAGGTTGCCCGATGCTTAACTCCACATCCTTTCCCAAACTTTTCAATAAAGCATTTGTTTTCTCTAAAGAAAGAGCTTTGAATTCATAAATTTCAGTCAATCTACCTTTTCGAAGCAGCGCTTTGTCGATGTTTTGTATATTGGTATTGAAGGTAGCAATGATTTGAATTCCTAAACTCTCTCCCAATAGTCCATCGGTCAAGTTTAAAATAAATGACAAACCGGAATTATATTCCGAATCTCTTGAAACCAACAATTCTTCTGCATCTTCAATCACTAAAATTGTATTTTTATTCTGCAACAAAAACTGTGTAAATGCAACATTGTCCAACTCGGTAGCCAATTTCGGAGAAACAAAAATCACGTCTTTGTTTTGTTGTTGGATAAGGTATTTAATATACGTACTTTTTCCTGTGCCGGGTTGCCCATAAAACAAATAAAGTCCTTGTCTATTTTCCTTTTTCAAATTGGAAACAATCCGCTTATGAATTGCCTTGAAATCATCGTTATAATGTTTTCCTAAATCAATTTTCGGCTTTTTCAATTCAACGCTGACTTTATCAAATCCACCTTTTGAATGCGTTATCAAATAAATCTTAGTTGCCCTTTTTCGTTTGTTTTTGAATTGCAGAAGTTCATGTTGGAACTCATAAGCTTTGCTTTCAAAAGAAACATCAAATATCAACCTAACTCGCTGGCTATATAGTTCAAGTAAAAGACCATTTTTCAACAAGACGTAGTGTTCTCCATAAAGATTTTTCTTTTTCTCGTGACTATAATATTGTTCTGAATATTCACTTAAAATCTCATCCTTAAACTCAGTTTGAAGCCATTCTCTTACTTTCGTTATGTCCAATTGATCAATCGACAAATTTTTTGGGATTGATTTAAAAATTGCCCAATACAGTTTATTGGGTGTAATATAAGACGGATCGAAAACGTAGGATAGATTTTCATTTTCAGAGAATTCATTTTGCTTTAAATTCATAATTTCAATTTTTTAAACAAAGAAAATCATTCACTCCGCCATACAATGACGGAGCATTTTCAAATTTTCAAATCAACTAATTCTGTCACGCTGAGCTTGTCGAAGCCTCAAATTACCTAACTTTGTCCCATGCCAAGAATTCTCGCCATCGATTATGGAATGAAACGCACCGGAATTGCCGTTACAGACGAACTACAAATCATTGCTACGGCTTTGGACACTGTGGAAACTTCCAAATTATTTGAATTTCTCGGTAAATATTTGTCCGAAAACAATGTTCAGGAAATCGTGGTCGGATTGCCGATGCGCATGCATGGCGAAGTCGGACAATTGGAAACGGAAATCCAAAAATTCATTTCCAAATTCAAAGAAAAACATCCGACAATTCCCGTGTTTCGGCAAGACGAAAGTTTTACTTCCAAAATGGCTTCCCAAGCGATTTTCCAATCGGGTGCAAAAAAGAAAAAACGTCAGGACAAATCACTCATTGATAAAGTCAGTGCGACTATTATACTGCAATCTTACATGGAATCTAAGTTGTAATGAAATATATCAGCCCGGTTAGGGTTAAATTCAGTCCGATGATAACCCTAACAAGGCTCTAAAAAACCAAAATGTACATCATTTATTAGATGCTGTTTAAAATTCAAATTTTATCTTTGCAAAAAATTTCGAGAATGATTTTACCGATTCGCGCTTATGGCGATCCCGTTTTACGACAAAAAGCAGTGGACATTGATAAGGATTATAAAAATCTAAATCAATTAATCGAAAATATGTTTGACACCATGGCTGACGCTTATGGCGTGGGATTGGCCGCACCCCAAATCGGGCTAGCCATCCGGCTTTTCGTTATCGATTTAACTCCCTTTGCGGAAGATGAAGAATACGAAGAAGTTTCGGAGGAATTAAAAACCTTCCGAAAAGTATTCATCAATGCTAAAATCCTTGAGAAAAAAGGCGAAGAATGGAAATTCAACGAAGGTTGCCTGAGCATCCCGGGTGTACGCGAAGACGTTTCCAGACCGGAAACCATCGTGCTCGAATATTTTGATGAAAATTTCAAAAAACACAAAGAAGAATTTTCCGATATTCGTGCCCGCGTTATTCAGCACGAATACGATCACATCGAAGGCGTTATGTTTACAGATTATCTGACGCCGTTCAAGAAAAAATTAGTTCAGAATAAATTAAAAAATATAAGCAAAGGGAAAGTAAAAGCGGATTATAAGATGCAGTTTCCTGCTTAAAAAGAGAATAAAACACAGAAAACAGATGTTGTTTTGCTTAGTAAAACAGCTTTAAATCTTAAATAATTGAATTAAAAAGAATGGATTTAACAAAAATTATCTCAATTTCGGGCAAGCCGGGATTGTACAAATTGATTTCCCAAGCAAAAGGTGGATTTATTGTTGAGGATCTGGACAAGGGAAAAAAGACTTCGATTTCCGCTCAAAACAATGTGAGCTTGCTTGAAAACGTAGCGATTTACGGGGTTTCGGAAGAATTTCCTTTGAAGGATGTTTTTACCAAAATTTACAATAAAGAAAACGGAGGCGCCTGCATCAGCCACAAAGAATCGGGTGCGAGTCTGAGAAAATACATGGAAGAAGTTTTGCCGGAATATGACGAATCAAGAGTTTATGACTCGGATTTGAAAAAATTATTCCAATGGTACAACATCCTTCAGGCAAAAGGTTTGGTGACACCTGAACCGGAAACCGAAGAAGTTGCAGCAGAAGAAACTCCGGAAGAAAAGCCAAAAGCGAAGAAAGAAAAGGCGAAGAAGGAAGATTAATTTTGATGGATGTTAGGTGATGGATGTCCATTGCTTAGAATTAATTAAAAATGAACTCACGCGAAGAACAACTCAAAGCTTTTAACCGCTTGCTTGACATCATGGATGACTTGCGTGAGAAATGTCCTTGGGACAAAAAACAAACCATGGAATCGCTTCGTTATCTGACGATTGAGGAGATGCATGAACTCTCCGATGCGATTCTGGAAAACGATAAAACGGAAATCAGGAAGGAATTGGGCGACCTTTTCCTTCACCTGATTTTTTATTCGAAAATCGCTTCCGAAACCCAAGATTTTGATGTGGCCGACGTGCTCAACGGCATCAGTGAAAAACTGATTTATCGGCATCCGCATATTTACGGCGACGT
Source organism: Bacteroidota bacterium (assembly GCA_023388015.1). Taxonomy (GTDB): domain Bacteria; phylum Bacteroidota; class Bacteroidia; order Flavobacteriales; family Weeksellaceae; genus Moheibacter. The sequence goes on along the minus strand of JAEWHB010000079.1, from coordinate 1,583 downwards.
CAAAGTAGCTGACGAAGAAGAAGTCAAACAAAATTGGGAAAAACTCAAACTCAAGGAAGGAAAAAAATCGGTGTTGGAAGGCGTTCCCAAATCACTTCCCGCTATGGTTAAGGCTTTCCGAATTCAGGAGAAAGTAAAAGGCGTAGGATTTGAATTTGAAAATTCAGACGATACCTGGGCAAAAGTCAAAGAGGAAATTTCGGAATTTGAAAAGGAAACCGAAGCTTCGAAACGCGAACAGGAATTCGGAGATGTATTGTTTTCACTGATCAATTATGCACGATTTACCGGTATCAATCCCGAAGATGCTTTGGAACGAACCAATAAAAAATTCATTACGCGTTTTCAGAAAATTGAAGAATTGGCCAAAGCCGAAGGGAAAAACATTGCTGAACTTTCCTTGAAAGAACAGGATGAACTTTGGGAGAAGGCGAAGTTGATTTGACGTTCCCAATAATAAATTCAGTAAATTTCAAAGAAAGGCTAGCTGAAATTAAGAATTAAAAATTATTTTTTCAAGCTTCCAACTCAAAACCCAAAACTCTTAACTTATTCCTACCTTTGCATTTATTTTCAAGCCATTATGCAATTCAAAATCCATTCGGAATTTCAGCCTACCGGCGATCAGCCCAAAGCCATCGAGACTTTGTCCAACGGAATCATTTCCGGTGAGAATTACCAGACGCTTTTGGGTGTAACCGGCTCGGGAAAAACCTTTACGATTGCAAACGTGGTGGAAGAAACCCAGCGTCCGACTTTGGTTTTGGCACACAACAAAACTTTGGCAGCTCAATTGTATATGGAGTTCAAGGAATTTTTTCCTGAAAATGCGGTGGAATATTTCGTTTCCTATTACGATTATTATCAGCCGGAAGCTTATATTCCGTCCTCGGGATTGTACATTGAAAAGGATTTGTCCATCAATGAAGAAATCGAAAAACTGCGATTGAGCACTTCTTCTTCCCTCCTTTCTGGACGGCGCGATGTGTTGGTGGTAGCTTCGGTTTCCTGTTTGTACGGGATTGGAAATCCGACTGAATTTCATAAAAACATCATCGCCATTCAAACCGGCGAAACCATTTCCCGAACAAAATTCTTACAAAAACTCGTGAGTTCACTTTATTCGCGTTCCGAAGTAGATTTTCAACGTGGAAATTTCCGTGTTCGCGGTGATGTGACCGATATTTTCCCTGCTTATTCCGATCAGGGAATTCGGGTTCATTTTTTTGGAGATGAAATCGAAGAAATTGAAACTTTTGATCCGGCGAGCGGACGAAAAATAAATTCCTTGGACAAAATCAATATTTATCCGGCCAATTTATTCGTGACTTCTCCCGAAACCCTGAACGGCGCGATCAAAAACATTCAGATCGATATGGGAAAACAGGTTGCTTATTTTCAGGAAATTGGGAAACATCTGGAAGCGAAAAGGTTACAGGAAAGAACCGAATTTGATGTGGAAATGATGAAGGAACTCGGCTATTGTTCGGGGATTGAGAATTATTCCCGCTACCTCGACGGTCGTTTGCCGGGGACGCGTCCTTTCTGTTTGCTGGATTATTTCCCACAAGATTATCTGATGG
>JAEWHB010000217.1 GCA_023388015.1 Bacteroidota bacterium | reverse complement strand
TTTTCAGCCTTCCGTCTGATTTGGTTTACAAACGAATGATGGAAGTGAGCGATAATTTTTTGGCCGAACAAATTCTACTGATGGTTTCCGCTCAGGTTTCCGGCTCGATGAGCACCGAAAAAGCGGTGAATTATATGAAGTCGAGATTCTTGAAAGGATTTCCGCAGGATCCCGTTTGGGTAGATGGCTCCGGACTTTCTCGCTACAATCTTTTCTCGCCTCAGGATATGGTTTTTGTACTTGACAAACTTTATACAGAATTCCCAGAGGAACGGCTTTTCAAGATCTTTGCCATAGGCGGTCGCACCGGAACACTCAAAGGAAATTATGGTGGCAAAACGCCTTATGTTTATGCTAAATCGGGGACGCTTTCAAACAATTATTGTTTAAGTGGTTATGTGAAGACAAAATCAGGTAAGATTTTGATTTTCAGCATCATGAACAATCATTATCAAAAAGAAAACTGGCAGGTTCGGCAGCAAACGCAAAAGCTGCTGGAATATGTGAGGGATAATTATTGAGATGGATGTTGGTGCGGGGTGATGGATGTTGGATGATAAACTATTCTACCTACGATCTGTTTCTGCGGGACAAGTACTTAGGCACTGCCAGTCTGGATAATTTAATACTCATTCCTACCCTGTACAAGCAGTCTGCGAAAACTTAATTCACTCAAAATTTTTGAAACTATGTGGTTAAAAAAACCAAACATCCCTATGGGATGAAATTATTAATTATTCTATATTTTCTACCCACAATCTGTCCCTACGGGACAAATCTTGATTTTAATATCAACCCTTAACGTCCGGGATTAATCCCAAATCATCATACGCGAACCTCTTCTTCGCTCATTTTTTCCGCCGAATTTATCCAGTTTAAATCCGAGTGAAAACATTACATAACGCTTCAAGACATCGTTCTGAACATCCGAAATAAACGTATCTGAAATAGTTCGGCGGTCGCCCGTATTCTGATTCAGGATATCATAAACTTTTACTTTAAAAGTCAGTTGGTCTTTCCAGAAATTATACGCCAAACTTGTGTTCCACAAAAAGAAATCTTTTTTAAATCCGTCTGCGATATTGGAATTATAAGTGTAACTGAAATCGTTTCCAAATACGAAATTCTTGGGCCAATAATTCGTGGTGGTTAGTTTGGCTGTATGAATAATATTGGTCGAATTATCTAGTCGGTAATTTTCATAATCCGTGAACTGATAACGTAGATTGTAGCTTGGATTGATGGTAAGAACTTCCCCCAAATCCCAGTTGAAATTCACACGTGGCGAAAGACTGTAGCTGCGCGAAATAAACTCCTCTCCATCCACAAAACCTTTATTATTGGAATGATTAAAACCGATTCCACCGCCCAAACGGAATTTACTTCTTCCTTTTGAGAAGGATTTATTTCCGTTAATACCCGACCAAAGATTGTAGTTTCCATGAACATTCCGATAAGTCGAAGTCGTTACGAAATCCTCGTCAATTATTCTGTAATTCGTGATTCCTGTTTCGTTGTAATTTCCTCCGAAATAAATATTATAACCGGTTCTTGTCTGGAAATTGAAATTATTAAACCCAAAATAAATATTGTGTACTTTATTTGGGCTCAAATCGGGATTTCCAACGTAAATATTCAGCGGATCGGAAAGGTTTTCAATCGGCAGAAGTTGTTGTGCCGAAGCTAAATTTGTGTCGTAATCATAATTAAGGTAAATCGATTTTCCTCTGCTGAATCGGAAATTCAAATTGGCAGAAAATGTTGGCAGTACATAATCCTGTTTCAGAAAATAATCTTGCGAAAGATAATTTCCACGGTTTTTTTGTGACAATACGGAAACACCTGTCATAAATGATGCATTGAATTTGTTTTTACGAATTTTATAACTCGCATAAGGGCTTAATTCCGTGAAATCTGAAGAAAGTTCAAAGCTCAGAATGTCATTCAACGCCAGATAATCCTGAAAAACTTCGTCATAATCAAAAGCATAGGTATTATTCGTTCTATTTTTAATTTCATAATCCACACCCAAAGCAAGATTGGCAGAATCCATTACCGGAATTTCATATTCCAAATTGAAGGTAAATTCATCTTCTTTATTTCGGTCTTGTTTGTACTGATTCCGGATGTCATCTGCATCACCTGACTGATAAAAATAGGTATTGGAAACATTAAACGCATCTGCTTTATTTCTCGAATTTGAATTGGAGAATTCAAGGTTCAAACGGGTTTTATTGGCAAATTTTTTAAAATAATTAATACTGTTGCTGAAGCTTTGTTTGGTTTGTTCGTCATTTGTGCTACCATTGCTTTCGTTAAGCAAATCACCTTGTTCATTTACCGAAAATTTATCAAAAATACTTTCCGATTTGGTTTTGTTAAAAGCAAATCCCGGTTCAATCCATACGCTGGAAGTCGAATCGATTTTCACTTCGAAATTGGTGGTGAAATTATGATTAAAGGATTGATTTCGGGAAGACGAAGTGGATTCGGTCGTGAAAGTATTGTCAGGCAAAAGATTTTGTTGAACCGTCCGGTTGTTGTTTTTTGTGTCCGAACCGGTATAAAAATAACTTCCGTTGAATTCGATATCGTCATCGGCCCATGAATCAGAATAATTGATTCCGCCGATATCTGAACGGGTAATTCCACTTCCGGAACCACCAAAATTAATTCCGTTTATATTGAAAGAACCTGAATCGGTCATCCAAACCGATCGGTTTCTTCCGCCCGACATATTATCAAAAATATCGTTCATAGAAAATCCCACCGAATTGATGTTGTTGGACGAACCTAAAATGCTGAGTCGTGCATCGCCTTTGAAATAATTGAGCATTAGGCTGCTTTCGTAACGTTCGTCGGTTCCGTATCCGGCCATGGCTTTGAGCATCACACCTTTGTTTTTGTCTTCGTCAATGGTCAGGTTGATACTGGAATTATTCCCGCTGGCTTTATCGCCCGAAATTTCTTCTTTTTTGGTTTTGGTGTCAGTAACCTGAACTTTATTGATGATGTTTGCCGGAAGGTTTTGCAAAGCAATTTTCCCATCTTTATCAAAAAACGGTTTTCCGTTTACCAAAATCTGATTTACCTCTTTTCCATTGACGGTGATTTTTCCATCTTCGTCAATTTCCACTCCGGGAAGCTGTTTCAGAAGCGTTTCCACATTGGCATCGGGACGCACTTTAAAAGACGAAGCATTGAACTCCAATGTATCTGATTTTATACGAATAGGCGGTGCCGAACCTGTTACCACAGCTTCGCCGAGACTGATTACGGTTTTAAGTTCAACTTTTCCTAAATCTTTGTTTTCTGTAAATGACTCGAAATCAATTCGATATTCGCCACTCAAATCATCATTAATGCTAAAAAAGACCGGTTCTTCAATCTTTCTTAGTTCTATTCGGAACTTACCATCCACGTCGGTAAGCGAATAATCCACAACGGTTGAGTCCTTTTTCAGCGAAAGATAAACAGTTGCTGCTTCCACCGGCGTTTGCAGGAATTCGTCAATGGCCGTTCCGGTAATGGTAAATCTTTCCTGAGCAGAAAGGTTGAGGGAAAGCAGCATGATAAAAAGAGGTAAAAGGTTCAGGGGAATAAATTTCATTTTTTCAATGGATTTTGGCTGCAATTTTAAAAAATTTTAATGCTGTTTTGCGTTAATGAAAGGTTAATGAAAAACATTTTCTTTAGAAAAAGAATACAAAATTAGAATTTATTCTAAAAAATACGTATTATTTTATTAATTTTGTACGTACAATATTTTTTATGGATTCGAAACTGACATTAAAACTAAATGAAAACGTCATAAAACGAGCTAAGAAATACGCTTCGGATAAAAATCTCAGCCTTTCAAGGTTGATTGAAAATTATCTTGCTTCCTTGACTGATTCAAGAAATGATGAGTTTGAAATTTCTCCATTTATTAAAAGTATTTCAAGTGGGAAAAGCATTCCGGCTGATTTTGATGAGAAAAAATGGAGAGAAGAGCGTACCAATTTTTTAGATGAAAAGTACAAATGATGCAAAAGCTATTTTTGGATACCAATATCATTTTGGACTTTTTGGGAGAAAGGGAAAATTTCTATGAACCAGCGGCAAAACTGATGACGATTGCCGATAAAAAACAAATCGAAATTTTTACCACGACGACATCTATAACGAATGTTTTTTACATTCTTTCGAAATTTGAAGGTCAAAAAACGGCTTGGGAAAAAGTCAGAAAATTCAAATTGATTTGTGGGATTTCGGTTACAGATGATGAAGTGGTGGAAAAAGCCTTGAATTCTGATTTTAAAGATTTGGAAGATGCGTTGCAATATTTCAGTGCGGTGGCTACGAATTGTGATCTTCTCATCACCCGAAATGAGAAAGATTTCAAAAATGCTTTGATTCCGGTAATGAATGCAGAGAGTTTTTTGCAGGCTTTGAGGAAATAATTATTCTTCTAAATCCCCCACAATCAACTCCGCCGTACGCTCCGAGGCGCCCGATCCGCCGAGTTTTTCCCGAAGTTGTTTGTAATCTTTCAGAATTTCAGAACGTTTGGGTTCAGAAAGAATTTTGGAAAGTTCGGATTTCAGATTTTTTGTATTTAATTCGCTTTGAATCAATTCTTTGACAACTTCTCTGTTCATTATTAAATTAACCAAAGAAATATAATCAATGTATTTCACTACTCTTTTGCCGATTTCATACGAGATGCGGCCTCCTTTGTAGCAAACCACTTCGGGTGTATTGAGCAAAGCCGTTTCCAAAGTCGCAGTTCCCGATGTCACCAAAGCGGCTTCGGCGCTCCGCAATAAATCATAAGTCTTGCCGAAAACGATTTTCAAATTATTGCCGGCGATATCCCGATAAAAACTTTCTTCCTGCGAAGGAGCACCCGCCACCACGAACTGATAATCGGGAAAATCTTTCGCAACCGAAAGCATAATCGGGAGTTTAACTCGGATTTCCTGTTTGCGGCTTCCGGGAAGAATCGCGATGATTTTTCGCTCGTCCAGATTGTTTTCAGATTTGAATTTTTCCAAATCCAAATCCTGCAAATCTTTCATCGCATCAAGCAGAGGATGTCCTACAAAATCGACTTTGTAATCATATTTCGCATAAAACTCTTTCTCAAAAGGAAGAATCACAAACATCTTGTCTACAAATTTTTTGATGGTGTGAACACGTCCGGTTTTCCACGCCCAGATTTGAGGCGAAATATAATAATACACCTTGATTCCCAAGCTCTTGACGAATTCGGCGACTCTTAGATTAAATCCCGGATAATCAATCAAAATCACAGCATCTGGTTTAAATTCCTGAATGTCTTTTTTGCAGAATTTGATGTTTCCCAAAATGGTGCGAAGGTTCATAATCACTTCGGCAAAGCCCATAAAAGCCAAATCCCTATAGTGTTTAACCTGGGTTCCACCTTGCTCCTGCATCAGATCGCCACCCCAGAAACGGAATTCTGCTTGCGCATCTTTTCTTTTTAGTTCTTTCATCAGGTTAGAACCGTGCAAATCACCCGATGCTTCGCCTGCTATGATGTAGTATTTCATTTATTTTTCTCAAGAAATCAGCTATAAGCTGACCGAAACAAAGATAATGCGTTTGACCGAAAAATAAAATCAGGCAACCTACAAGAGATTGCCTGATAAATAATACTTAACTTAACTAATTAACAATTTACTTTTTTACTAATTTTTTGGTTTCTACTTTTCCGTTTAAAAGTTTGATTTGAACTATATAAACTCCTTTTGGAAGGAAAGAAACATCAATTCGGGATGATTTTTGTTCGTTGATTTTCTTACCATTCAAATCAAAAATCACAAGATTTTGAACTTCTTTTTCAGAATGAATGTTTAAAATTCCTGAAGTTGGATTGGGATATAGGGTAACTTCTGAAAGAATATTTTCATTGGAGACTCCCAGCAGAGCAAGATCTAGCGTATATTGAACTAAACCTAAATCGGGAACCAAGAAATATGTATCGGCAGAGTTTTCATCATGGAAAACAATTTCGGTTGATATGGTTCTCAAAAATCCAAGTTCATCAGCAGAAATTTCAGTCCAGCTTTCACCTCCATTTTTGGAATAAACGGTTTTGGATATTGATTCCGTATAAAAACTACCATCTTCAAATCTTGAAGAGGCGACAATTTTTCCTTCTGCAAAAGGCGAGAATTCTACGCGGTTCATAGGTCCATTTTCATAAATCTGTGTCCAATTGGCGCCATTATCATTGGATATAAAAACTCCTTTTGAAGTGGCCAGACCTAGTTGTTCATTATTCAAAGGATTTCTTTTTAAATCATAAGTGAAGTCTTCATTGGTAAGGCTTTCAAGTCCTGCAGATGAATCGTTCCAATTTTGTCCGCCGTCTATGGATTTATATACTTTGTTTTGTTGTGCGATGAAAAATGAATTCTCATCGGCATCATAAAGCATGGTTTCAACATATCCGAAAGATGGAAGCGTTAATTCCTCACTCAAAGGATTTGCGGGATCGGTCAGATCCATTTTTACCAGCATTTCACCAAAAGAAATCAGTGTTTTATCGGGATTTGAAGGCAAACTCGCTTGTGCAATCAGGAAAAGGTAACTTCCGGTATAAACGCTTGAAAAGTTGGCTCCGTGGTCATCACTCATAAATAAAGAGGAATTACCCATCATAGCTGAGTTGGAGAAAAACACTCGTCCTAATTTATGCGCATCTGTATGAGCACCACTTCGTGTATGACCTGTAAATTGTCCAAGCGGAAGCATTCCTTGTGCATTTTCCTCACCGGTTTCCAAATCAACATGAACAATTCCGCTTCTCAAGCCATAATAAATGTGCTTTTCATCACTTATATGCTTTGACATTCGGAGTGATCCATTCAGAAATGGCGTACGTAATTTTTGAATATTTGCACCACCATCATTTGAGATAAACGGATAATAGTTTGCACTAATGATAACTTGATCTTCATTAAAAGGATTAAATGAAGCAGACACACCATAAAAATAGATGTTTTCGTAATCCGTTCCTAAATGGACATTGTTTTCCCAAGTTTGTCCGCCGTCATTTGAGATTACAATTTCGTTTTCTTCAAGGATTAAGATATTTTCATAATCGGAAGGATTATAAAGAATTGTATGAATACTGTTGGTGGAACCACCTGTCCAGTTCATAGGAACTACGTTCCAAGTTGTTCCAGCATCTGTTGATTTATAAAGATTTTGCTCCTGACCGGAACCCAGGTAGTAAGTTCCCAAATAGATTTCATTTTGATTTTCCGGATGAAATGCAATGGCTGAAAAATTTGTATTCGGAATTTTTTCTGCCCAGGTTTGTCCACCGTTTTCAGAAATCAGAAGTCCGCCTTCAACAGAATTTGGCGAAGCCCCACGCATTATGAATAATCTCTGTGAATTATACGGTGAAATGGCTACGTTGTTTACATTGATGTCACCATTGGCTGGCCCGTAATAAACCATCGTCCAGTTAACACCACCGTTAGTTGTATAGTAAATTTCAGTTATAAGTCCCCAATTGATGAATTTAGTAGTGTGAAATAATGCAATGTCTGTATTGTCTTTGGCTAGCGAATAAGACTGCAATAAACTGCCCGGTTCTGCACCTATAGGCGAAACAATTTCTTTTTCCACCTCTTCCGTTGCTAGATTCAGGATTTCCACCCGATTCCATGCAGTTCCTTCTGCCACACAAATATAAGAAAGCGAATTCCCGTCTGAAGTCAACCGCAAATCTTTCACTGTAATATACCAATTTTCCTGCGGAACTGAATGAATGACTTCCCATGTTTCGCCTAAATCGGTTGATTTGACAATATGGTTGTTAATCGTTCTTCCGTAAATAGTATTTTCTTGTTCGGGATGATAAACTACATCCAGAATTTGTCCGTATTCATAGGAGCCGGCAAGTTGGAATTGGGCCTGAACATTTATCAGAAACCCCATTAAAAAGCAAATAAATATTTTCCTCATCATGTTTTAATTTAATTTCAGGTAAATCTCTAAAATGAATGCTGGAATCTCGCTAAAAGAGGTGCGACATTTTGTGACAAACAAGTCTTCGCTTGTGACTTTAACACTAAATAGCTGATAAATAACCAAATAAGTTTTCTCCGTCAGGCAGGTTTAATTTCTTACTCAACCTTTCTTTTCTTTTACGAGTGGATTGCGGCGTGATGTTGAGCAAAGAAGCGATTTCCTTATTGTTGAGGTTCATATACACATAAGTGATGAATCTGATTTCTCCCGGAATGAGGTCGGGATGTATGGTTTTGAGTCGATTGAGAAATCCCGGATTGGCTTCTTCAAAATGCGTAAAAAATGATTCCAATTGATTATCGGTTTTCAACTGCATTTTGAGTTCTTGCAAGTATTTTTTGACAAAATCACTATTGGCCGTCTGCGGATTGGAGCTTAACTGCCTGATTACTTCTTCGATCACTTCGTTTTTGCTGGAAAGATGAAGCGCACGCGTTGCCAGTTTGCGGTTTTTCTTTTCGAGTTCGTTTTTAAGCTTTTCATTTTCAAGCAAAGCAAGTGCTTCTTGTTCTTTTAATTGGTTTTCCAACAAAAGATTTTCATTCCTTTCTTTTTCCAATTCCAGTTCGGCAATCTTTTCCTTTTGTTTGTGTTTGATATAGCTATTCCGAAATGCAAGCCCGATTAAAAGAATTATACAAAATCCTGATATTAAAATAGTTAAAAGCAAATTTCGACTGGATTCCAATTTGCGCTGACTTTCTTTGAGTTCGTACTGATAATTCTGAATTTCGAATTTAATTTTTCCGTTTTCGTACAAGGCCGAATTTCTGATACTATTCAGCGAATCTTTTGTCATGATCACCGAATCCTTGTACAATAGCGAGGTTCCATATTCTTGTTGGGCAGCATAAATTCGAGAAAGAAAATTATATATTTCCAATTGATCCCGAACATTTACAGATTCATTTCTTGCCAAATTTAAATAGGAAACGGCTTTTTTATAATCCTTCAGCCCTTCATAAACTTGAGCCAACACCAGGTAAATAAAAATACGGTTTTCAATCTGTCGGTTTCCGACTAAATCAGGTAAAATGCCCAAAGCCTGTTGTTCTGCCAGAGAAATATTTTTTTTGAAAAGGTTATTTTCTGCTGTTGCCATTTGCGTCATCAGAAAAAAATCTGATTCAGGCGGAATCAATTTTTTGGCTTCCGAAATAAAGTTTTCGGCTTCGTCTAGTCTTCCAATTTTATTGAGTGCCAATCCCAAATTGAGCGCATAAAATCCTTTTTTTTCGGGTTGACTTTTCTCATCGGCCAATTGATAAGCCTTCAGGAAATATTCGTGTGCCTTTTCATTGTTTCTTTCCTGAAAATAGAGAATGGCAATATTGTTCAGGACGGTCATGATGTTTTTGGTGTCTTCAGATTTTTCGGCGATTTCGTAAGCTTCGAGGTAATATTTCAGTGCTTCGCCAAAATCAATCATCATATAATAATTCGCTC
>JAEWHB010000156.1 GCA_023388015.1 Bacteroidota bacterium | reverse complement strand
CATTGCCGGTTTTCCTGACTCCAAAACGTCTTTTGCAAACGATGTATCTGTTACTTCAAGTGCCATTTTCAGTATTTTTAAATTAATTAAACATTCAAAAGTAGCGTAAATTTATATAAATCAAAGTCTAATTTCATAGGAAAAATCAATTTGATTATAGATTCACAAATTCACTTTTAATTTTTCTTTTTGAGGCGGCTCCCATTGTGATTCACCCTGACTACCTCAACAAAAACCTTTCCACAATGGACCGGGCTTTATGTTGCAATCTTTTTTCTGAGCCTCGGTGGCTTCGAAAGCCTCAGCCAACGCGACCATAAAAAAGGATTTCCACTGCAATCCCTGCCGCAATCCTTCTTTTTAATTCAATCCCACTTTCAAACTCGGAATTTCCCTTAACTCTTTCAGCAATTCTTTGTTGATTTCAACTTTTGCATGATGTGCCGGCATTTTCAACTGGGTTTTGCTTTCCAGATCATTCATCACAAACAAAAGATTTTTATCGCCCTTGTGCTTTTCAAAAATTTCTTTCATCGAATTATAAAGATCCTGAGTCAAATCTGAAACATTTATCGTCACCACGACCCTTTTTGCCTGACCTTCCAATATTTCACTCAACAACTGCATCCGATTGATATTCACATACACCCTTCGTCCGGTTGGGTTTCCTTCCTTATCTTTAAAAATCCTCTCTGTAACCGAAACCTTTGCGCCCACCATCATATTGGCCTGCAAAAAATGTTTGAACTTCAGGTAATCCTCTCCAAACAACCGGAATTCATATTGGTCTTCATAATCTTCCAAGGTAAAAATCCCGAATTCTCTTCCGTCTTTACTCGAAACCCGATGTTGCGCATCTGTAATGATTCCGGCCACCGAAATTTCCCTTCCGATTAATTTATCTTCGTTTTCCTTCAATAATTTTAAAGTTGCATTCTGATAAAAATTCAATTCGTCTAGGTAATCATCGAGCGGATGCGAAGAAATATAAATGCCTACCACTTCCTTCTCCCGATTCAGCTGCTGAATGGAATTCCACGGCTGACAAGTGGGAAGATGCGGTCGCATTACTTCAATATCATCTGCCATATCACCAAACAAAGAAGCCTGCGCACTGTTTTTCGAATCCTGAAAAGACGCTCCGTATCGGATTAATTTTTCCAGATTAGAGCTCCCGTCTTCTTCGTAAAAAAATTGTGCTCGGTGAATTTCATAAGCATCAAAAGCGCCTGCCAAAGCAAGATTTTCAATCGTTTTTTTATTGGCCTGACGCAAATCCACCCTTTGCACAAAATCAAAAATCGAATCGTATTTTCCGTTTTCCTCCCGCTCTTTCAAAATGCACTCCACGGCTCCGCTCCCCACTCCTTTTACAGCGCCCATCCCAAAACGGATCGCACCGGATTCGTTTACCGAAAAGGAATACGAACTTTCATTCACATCGGGACCCAATACAGGAATTCCCTTTGATCGGCATTCTTCCATAAAGAAAGTTACCGATTTTATATTGCTCATGTTATTGCTCAAAACCGCCGCCATGAATTCGGCCGGATAATTGGCTTTCAAATAACCGGTATGATAGCCGATCAGCGCATAACAAGTTGAATGCGATTTGTTGAATGCATATTCCGCAAAGGCTTCCCAATCATTCCAGATTTTTTCCAGAACTTTTTTCGGATGATTGTTTGCTTCTCCTCCTTCCAAGAATTTAGGTTTCATTTTATCGAGAACATCGCGTTGCTTTTTCCCCATCGCCTTTCGCAATACGTCGGCGTCACCTTTGGTAAAATTTGCCAGTTTTTGCGATAAAAGCATCACTTGCTCCTGATAAACCGTAATTCCATAGGTTTCCGCCAAGTGCTCTTCCATTTCTGGAAGGTCATATACAATTTCTTCTATTCCTTGTTTCCGGTTGATGAAACTCGGAATATACTGCAAAGGCCCGGGACGATAAAGTGCATTCATTGCAATTAAATCATCGAATTTATCCGGTTTTAGCGCGCGCATATGTTTCTGCATTCCGGGCGATTCATATTGGAATATCGCCACGGTTTCCGCTCTTTGAAAAAGTTCATAGGTTTTTTTATCGTCCAAAGGAATTTCATCCGGATCAATTCGGATTCCATGATTTTTTTCGATCAAATCAATCGCATCTTTGATAATGGTCAAAGTCCGCAATCCCAAAAAGTCCATTTTCAATAATCCGGCATTTTCCACCACCGAGTTATCAAATTGTGTAACCAATAATTCCGCATCTTTTGCCACCGCAACCGGCACCAATTCTCGGATATCCTTCGGCGTAATGATTACGCCACAAGCATGTATTCCGGTATTTCGAAGGGAACCTTCAATGACTGTAGCTTGCTGTAAAGTTTTTCCTTCCAAGGTATTTTGTTCCACAATTTTTTTCAGTTCCATGGAATCGGCAAATTCATCTCCTCCCAAAGAAGACTTCAAAGCCTTTTCATCCATTTTGAACAATTTATTGAGTTTGATGTGGGTTTTCTTTGCAATCCGATCGGTGTCGGGAAGTGGTAAATCCAACACTCTTCCCGTATCGCGAATCGCCGATTTCCCTGCCATCGTTCCATACGTGATAATCTGCGCCACCTGATTTTTTCCGTATTTATCCACCACCCATTGAATGATTTTATCACGTCCGCGGTCATCAAAATCAATATCAATATCGGGCAATGAAACCCGATCCGGATTGAGGAAACGCTCAAAAAGGAGATTGTACTTAATCGGATCGACATTGGTAATTCCGGTGCAATAAGCCACCGCTGAACCCGCTGCCGAACCTCGACCCGGCCCCACCGAAACGCCCATTTTTCGGGCTTGTGAAGTAAAGTCCTGAACGATTAAGAAATACCCCGGATAACCCGTCATTTCGATGGTATCAAGTTCAAAATCCAAACGCTCTTTGATTTCCGGCGTGATTTCACCGTACCGCTTTTTGGCGCCTTCGTGTGTAATATGTCGCAAATACGCCATTTCCCCGCGTGTTCCATTGTCCAATTCATCTTCGGGATGACGGAATTCTTCAGGAATATTAAATTTGGGAAGTAAAACATCACTCGCCAAATCATAAGGCTCTATTTTACTTAAAAATTCAGAGAGATTTTCAATGGCTTCGGGGACATCGTGAAAAAGGGAACGCATCTGTTCCTGGGATTTGAAATAAAATTCATCGTTCGGAAAACCAAATCTCGTTCCACGCCCACGTCCGATTGGTGTGTCCTTTTTCTCGCCATCGCGAACGCAAAGTAAAATATCATGCGATTCTGCATCATTTTGGTTGATGTAAAATGTATTGTTCTGTGCCAAAGTTTTAACCCCATATTTCTCAGCGAACTTCAGCAAAACTTGATTGACGTGTTCTTCTTCCTGTAATCCGTGACGAATTAATTCGACATAAAAATCATCGCCAAAAAGGTTGTGCCAATAAACAAAAGCTTCTTCCGCCTGCATTTCACCTACATTCAGAATGAGGTTGGGAATTTCACCCGATAAAC
>JAEWHB010000114.1 GCA_023388015.1 Bacteroidota bacterium | reverse complement strand
CTAAAGAAGACTAGTTTATGCAGTACATAGACAACATCATTTTTATCCTGATATTGGGGTATGCGATTTGGTTTTTCAGCCGAAACGTAAAAAAGATCATTCGAAACATCAAACTGGGAAAACCGATTAATCGGTTTGACAACCCCGGCGAAAGATGGAAAACCATGTTCCGGGTCGCACTCGGACAAGGGAAAATGGGCGTTCGTCCCATTCCCGCCATACTACACGGTTTTGTGTATGTCGGTTTTCTATTGATCAACATAGAAGTGATGGAAATCCTGATTGATGGAATTTTCGGAACCCATCGTGTTTTGAGCTTCCTCGGTGGTTTCTATACAGCCATGATCGGATTCTTTGAATTCCTCGCCTTTATGGTCATGATTTCCTGTATCATTTTCTTGATTCGCCGAAACATCGTCAAAGTTCGACGTTTCCTGAATCCCGAAATGAAAGGCTGGCCCAAAGCCGATGCCAATTATATCCTTTATATGGAAGTTGCATTTATGGTGGCGCTTCTTACCATGAACGGAGCCGATGCAGCTTTGCAGAAATTAGGTTCGGAACATTATACCCAAACCGGAAGTTTCCTCATCAGTGGATGGCTGACCGAACCTTTGCTTAGTGGTTTGAGTGAATCTACTCTAATTATCATTGAAAGAATTTGCTGGTGGTTCCATATCGTAGGGATTTTATTCTTCCTGAATTATTTATACTATTCGAAACATTTGCATATCATTTTAGCTTTTCCGAATACTTATTTTTCCAAATTAAAACCAAAAGGAGAATTCAACAACCTGGAATCGGTAACCAATGAAGTAAAACTGATGATGGATCCCAACGCTGATCCATTTGCAGCACCACCGGAAGGAACCGAAATGACAGAACCGGAAACCTTCGGAGCCAAAGATATCTTTGATTTAAATGGTGTTCAGTTGCTGAATGCTTATACTTGTACCGAATGCGGACGTTGTACAGCCGAATGTCCAGCCAATATCACCGGCAAAAAACTATCGCCCCGAAAAATCATGATGGATACCCGCGACAGAATCGAGGATGTCAGTAAAATCATCGACGAAAAAGGAAAATGGGAGGACGACGGAAAGAAATTGGTTCATGATTATATTTCTGCTGAAGAACTTTGGGCATGTACGACTTGTAATGCCTGTACACAAGCTTGTCCGATTAACATTGATCCACTTTCCATTATCATGGATTTGAGAAGATACTTGGTCATGGAAGAATCGGCGGCACCTCAGGAATTAAATCTGATGATGTCCAACATAGAAAACAACAGCGCCCCATGGCAGTTCAACCAACAGGATCGACTGAATTGGGCAAAAGATTAAAATATTAAAGGAAGCGAGATGGAAGTAAAAACAATGGCGCAATATATGGCAGAAGGCAAACAACCCGAAGTTTTATTCTGGGTGGGATGTGCCGGAAGTTTCGACGACAGAGCCAAAAAAATTACCCGCGCATTTGTAAAAATTCTGAATAAAGTAGGAACCGAATTCGCCGTTTTGGGAACCGAAGAAGGTTGTACAGGCGATCCGGCCAAAAGAGCCGGAAATGAATTTGCGTTTCAAATGCAGGCCATGATGAACATCGAAGTACTGAATGCCTACGAAATCAAAACCATTGTGACCACCTGTCCGCATTGTTTCAATACGCTGAAAAACGAATATCCTTCGCTGGGCGGAAATTACGAAGTGCTTCACCATTCCCAATTCCTTCAAAAACTCATCAATGAAGGGAAATTGACCATCGAAGGAAATAAACCTTTCAAAGGAAAACGAATCACTTTCCACGATCCTTGTTATTTGGGACGAGGTAATAATATCTATGAAGCGCCGCGTACATTGATTGAAAAATTAGACGCAGAACTCGTGGAAATGAAACGCTGCCGCACTCGTGGACTTTGCTGTGGAGCCGGAGGAGCACAAATGTTCAAAGAACCGGAGCCGGGCAGAAAAGACATCAACGTAGAAAGAACTGAAGAAGCACTGGAAATCCAACCCCAAATCATCGCAACCGGTTGTCCTTTCTGTAATACCATGATGACCGACGGCGTGAAAAGCAAAAACAAAGAAACCGAAGTGTTGGTCAAAGATTTGGCGGAATTGATTGCGGAAGCAGAAGATTTATAAGATTAATCGAATATTTTTCGGATTATGGAACTTGCAATCATTGCACACGACGGGAAAAAAGCAGAAATGGTCAATTTTCTGATGCAGAATTTCGACAAACTCAAAAACAACGATGTTCAGATAATAGCAACCGGAACCACGGGGAATTTCGTGGAGAAAACCGGACTTAAAGTTCAAAAAATGCTTTCCGGACCCAGAGGAGGAGATGCGCAGATTGCCGCAAGAGTCGCCGAAGGCAAAACCAATATGGTGTTTTTCTTTCGCGATCCCCTCGACCGTCATCCGCATGAACCCGACATTGCTATGCTCATGCGACTTTGTGATGTTTGGAATGTGCCGCTTGCAACCAATCCAGCCACAGCATCTTTGTTAATTGATCATCTGAGATAATCAGATTTAATTAACTGGGAAATAGGAATCTAAATATAGGTAAAGTTCACGTAATTCTTCAGGAACATTTGAATTGAAAAATATTTGGGACGCAAATTCTCCTTCGTTATTTTGTATGGTAATCTGGCTTTTTAGTTCCTTTTCCACAAATCTACCGCCGATCTCCGGGGCTGTATAATTGGCCAAATTTTCGACTTTTACTTTTTTGAGGATTTCATTTAGTTCAGACCATTTAGCAGAGTCTAAATCATATCGGTAAGCTTCGCCCTGTATTTCCATAATATAGAAGGATGGATGTAAAGTTAGTTTTACATTTCTAGCTTCACTTTGATGATTTAAGGAGACAGACATAGCGTTTTCACCTTTTAAATTTTTAGTTTCATTACAACCCAATGTCATGAAAATTAACAGAGTATATAAAATAATTGCTTTCATTCTTGATAATTTATGTTTAATTTAGATGAAAATAAAATAATCTTAATTAATAACAAAATGAAACTCAAACTTTTATTGACTTTGGTTTGCTTAATACCGATTTCACTTTCAGCACAGTGGAATAAAGTGAACCTTAAGAATCAAGAAGTGAAAAAATCCAAGGTGGACATACAACCCTCAGGACTTTATTCGCTAAATGTAGACCAAATCAGAAGCAAATTAGTAAATGCTCCTGAACGATTTGCCACTGAATCGGGTGTTGTTATATTAATGCCCAATGCAAAAGGTGAGTTGGAGAGATTTGAAGTATGGGAAGCGTCTAATTTCGAGACCAATTTACAGCTGAAATATCCCGGAATTCGATCTTATGTTGGAAAAGGTTTAGACAATGCAGCTTCATATCTTCGGATGAGTATCTCGCACAAAGGGATTTCTTCCATGATGCTCAATGCCGGCGAAAGTGTTTTTATAGAACCTTATACTGAAAACAATGATGTTTATATTGTTTATAATTCGTCAAAACACCGCAAACATAATGATCATTTTGAATGCAATGTTTTTGAGAATGAGGAATTAAATTTTGAGGTTGAAGACTTTGCAACATCTGAAGCAACCATGGCGGGTAATTTTAGAACATTCAGACTAGCATTATCTTGTACAGGGGAATATGGGCAATATCACGGAGGAACGGTAGCAGATGTTTTGGCAGCCTTCAATGATACGATGACCAGGTTAAATGGAGTATTTGAAAAAGACCTGGCTATTCATTTTAATCTCATTGATGATGTTGAAAGTTTGATCTTTACAAATCCTTCTTCAGATCCTTATACCAGTGGAGGCCCTGATCAGGCAAATTCTGTCATTTCAAGCATTATTTCACCAAGTAATTATGACTTAGGGCATTTGGTAGATAGAGAAGCAGCCAATGGAGCTGCTTATTTAAATGGAATTTGTGGATCCAGTTTGAAAGCAGGTGGTTGGACAGCTCACAATATTCCCGAAGGAGCATCTTTCGACATAGATTATGTGGCTCATGAAATGGGACACCAATTGGGGGCTGGACATACCTATACATTTTATGGTAGTCAAATAGGTCGTCCTGTAGAAGTAGGAAGTGGAAACACAATCATGGCTTATACCGGAATTACAGGAAATTTGGATGTTCAGGCTAATTCATACGATTATTACCACTCTGCAAGTATTCAACAAATTAACACCCGCTTGAATCAAGTTCCTTCTTGTGGGATTTCAACACCCATGTCGCTCAATCCACCCGTTGTTAATGCAGGTGCCGATTATACAATCCCCCATTCAACTCCTTTTATATTAAATGGAACAGTAACAGGACCGGAAAGCGAACAGTACACACACAATTGGGAGCAGATTGATAATGCATCATCCGCACAATATGGAAATAATTCAAAAGCATATCCGACCAAACCTACCGGTCCCAATTTTAAATCAGAATATCCGGTTGGAGAACCAATTAGATACTTCCCTGAATTCCCAAAAGTATTAGGAGGTGTTCTTTCCACGACATGGGAATCGGTATCTAGTATATCAAGACAACATAATTTTTCATTAACCACGAGAAATAACCATCCAACTCAACCTCAAGTAGCACGTGATGATGCAAGAGTGACGGTTACGGCAGACTCAGGTCCATTTTTAGTAACAGCTCCTATTGAAGCGCAATCAGCAGCTTCAGGGAATTCCCTTTTAGTAACATGGGATGTTGCAAATACCAATGCTGCTCCGGTAAATGTGGGGAATGTAAATATTAAACTTTCAACAGATGGTGGAAATAGTTTTGATACGATTTTGGCAAACACACCAAATGACGGCAGTGAGTCCATTTCCATACCTGCTAACTCACAATCAGAAAATGCATATATCTTAATCGAACCGGTTGATAATGTTTTCTATGCAGTAAGTCCAAGTTTCGTAATAGACTATACAGTTATTGGGGAAGTTTGTAATACATATACTTATTCAGGTCCTGCCATAAATATTATCGACGGTCCAGGCGGAAGTCAAATCACTTCTCCTGAAGTTTTAGTGCCTCTAAACGTCGATAACACTGGCGCAATTACTAAATTCAAAGTTAGCTTAAATGTTTCCCACCCAAATGTCGGACATTTAAACATTGGCCTTGAAAGTCCATACGGAACAAGAGCTTTGGTATGGAACCGTACTTGTACGGGGAGATCCGGTATAGAATCAACTTTTGAAGATGGCTTGCCAAATATCACTTGTGCTTCGCCGGTTGCGGGTAATTTCTCTCCAAACGAAACTTTGGCAGTATTCAAAGGTCACAATGCAGCCGGTGAATGGAATCTTTTCGCTTCTGACAATAACCCAGGGGCAACGGGTAGTATTAATTCTTGGGCAATTGAAATTTGTAACAGAGAACTGGACGATTTAAGTGTGTCTGATTTGAATGGATACAATTCAATTTCCCTGTTCCCAAATCCAAGTAATGGAGAATTTTATATTGACGCTAAAAATATAAAAGCTGGTGAAGTAACCACTATCATTTATAATGCGGCAGGACAATTGGTTCATAAATCTACCTTCAACCATCAAGGTGGTAAATTGAATCAGAAATACAATGTAAACCTGCCATCAGGTGTGTACGTTGTAACTGTTAAAGCTGGAACAAGCACTTTGAATCAGAAATTAATTGTGAAATAAATTTCGGTAATCAATTTAAAGGGATGAGCAATCATCCCTTTTTTTGTTTTAAAACTTCGTAAATTTGAAGTTTAAAATTACAAAATGAATTTATCACAAAACTCCAAAATATGGATTTTTCAATCCACCCGAAATTTTAACTCCGAAGAAATAACCGAAATCGAATCCACACTCGATGCATTTATGCAGGAATGGAACGCCCACGGAGCCAAACTTACCGCGGCTTATGCAATACCTTACGACAGATTTATCGTATTGGCAGTCGATGAAAATGTCGAGCCGGCTTCCGGTTGCTCCATTGACAGTATGACGCGGATTGTCAAAGCACTTGAAGAAAAATACAACTTCGGATTGTTAAATCGTATGCTGGTTTCGTATAAAATTGAAGACGAAATTTTTACTTTGCCTTTAAACGAATTCAAACAAAAAGTAAAAAACAACGAAATTCCCGAAGATGCAAGCGTTTTCCACAACGGAATCACTAAACTCAGCGAATTTGAAGAAAGCTGGGAACTTCCACTTGCCGAAAGTTGGGTGAAATCTTTATTGGTTATTTCCTGATAATCCGTTTCAAAGAATTCATCAGAAAAACCAAAAAATAATTACATTTACAATTATAATTTAAACTGAAAACTATAAAATGCCTTGTGCATTGCAT
>JAEWHB010000209.1 GCA_023388015.1 Bacteroidota bacterium | reverse complement strand
CACTTCGTGTAATTCCAAACGTTCAAAGTCTGAATGCGGCGCAACAACAAATTAATTCTGCCAGAATTACTTTGAACAATGAACAGATTCAATTCAACCGAACCAAATCTCTGTATGATCAGGGCGTTTTGCCAAAACAAGAGTATGACAATGCACTGGCAACTTATCAGATGGCGCAACAAAACCTGAAAGCTGCTCAAAGCGATTATAAAATTGCCCAAACCGGGATAGCGCCGGGATTGGAGCAATACGCCACCATTCAAATCCGAGCGACGATTTCGGGGATGATTTTGTCGATTCCGGTCGAAATTGGGAATACGGTTCAGGAAATCAATAATTTCTCTGTGGGAACAACCATTGCAACAATGGCCGATGTGAACCAAATGATTTTTGAAGGAAATGTGGACGAAGCCGATGTGGGAAAACTAAAAGAAGGAATGAAACTGACCATCACCATCGGGGCTTTGCCTGACGAACAATTTGAAGGTGTTTTGAATTATATTTCGCCTTCGGGTGTGGATACAAGCGGAATTGTTCAGTTTGAAATCAAAGCTGACGTGAACCTGAAAAATGATATTTTCCTTCGTGCCAATTACAGTGCCAATGCAGAAGTGATTTTGTCCGAAGCCAGAAATGTAGTGGCTTTGGAATCTGCACATATTCAGTATGATGACAAAGGTCAAGCTTATGTGGAAATTTTGAAACCGGGAACTGAAAAATATGACCAGCCGGTTTATCAGAAAAAAATACTAGAAACCGGAATTTCAGATGGTGTTTATACCGAAGTCAAAAGCGGATTGAAAAAAGGAGATCAAGTTAAAGTTTTCAACACAGATCTTGATGAAAGTCCGCAGGGAGGACCGAGAAGAGGTTGATAAATTAAATTAGAAATAATAAAAATCCGACAATTTTCTGTCGGATTTTTTATACCTGATTGTTAAAGTTAAAATTTATTAAAAAATTTAATTACTTTTGGTAGATTGTAAGATTAAACCAACATAAATCTTTGAGGGAAGATTTTTAATTTTTACAAATAACTATTAACACAAAAAAGGGGACAATCATGAGGATAAAATTTTTACTTCCTATCTTTTTCATTTTTTCAGCTATCGTTACTTCTCAGACTAAAGGAACAGAAAAATCTGGACAAAGTGATTATTTAGAATTTGACGGATCGAAATCATTACCGAATAATGTAAATCGTGACAGGTTGTATTTTTTAAGAGTAAACAGCGAGGATATACAATTGCCAAACGAAGTCTTCAGTCTTTTGGATTCAGCAAATGAACCCGAAGAGTTGAAAGAAAAATACGAGTTAGCAAGGATTTCAACGCTTAAGGTTTTATACAATCCAAGAATTAAAAATGAAGATAAGCTATTTTTTTGTGAAAGAATAATAGGGAAAAACAGTGATATGTATATTCCTATAAAAGGATTATTAGAAAACTATCTATACCAAAACTCAAATTGAGTTTAATTCGAATTCATTCATAGAGTTAATTAGTAAATTTCATTAAATGAAAAAAATATTTCTATTCATTTTAATTTTAGCACAGTTTGGATTTGCACAAACAGTGGATATATTAAACATCACCAAACATGGACGTTTTAATTCATGTACTGGTGTAGGCCTTCCGGTTATAACAGCTACTTTGATAGATTCGGATGGAAGTATCGTCGAAGATGGGAAGCTGAAAATACTTGATCCATGCGGTTTTTCAAAATTAAGAGTAAACATTACAAATATAAGATGGAATCAAAATCCAGGAGCTAACTGGTTTCATGGAATTTTTTTTCCGGAAGGTTCAGGAATAACGATTGAAGGTATTGTGATGCCATATGGTTGGGCTGATTTTCCTACTTGTACGGGCGCTTATTGTTCTGCTGGAGAGACAGGTGGGCAAGGATTTTATTTTGATGGAACAAGTTCAAATTCTTGTTGTTCCGGAGCTACTACTTTTGATGGAATTCCACATAATAACTTTGGGGATGTAGATATGGACTGTTCTGAAAGTGTGGAAGTGCAATTTGACATGGATTTCTGTAATAGTATGGTTGAAACGGCAATGTTAACCTTTGATTTAATGGGAAAAGCAGACGGAAATACAGGTTGCTGGTCTACAGCGGATGGCTTAGACAATCGCATCTCTTTTAGCATGAATACAATAGCTTCCGAAATTCCCTTGTATGAAGTTCCACCCATTAATCCGGAAGTCATTACCGAATGTTTCGATGGGGGAGAGAGTTTTAATTATATAGCAATACTGGAGTCTGTATGTGGGACTGGCGATGAGGTTACTTGGTGGGATGCTCCTGAGGGAGGAAATCAAATCGGAACGGGTTCTCCTTTCTTATACGACACACCGGGAAGTACTTGTCCCGAGGGAATGATCGTGTATGCATCTTGTTGTCCCGACGGTGAAGGATGTGAACGAAGCCCGGTAATAATAGGCGAGTGCCTCCCTCCAAGTGATGTACCCATTTTTGAACCTATTTCTCCTCAATGTGCAGGAGGTGCTAATCCTTTGCCTAATACTTCCCTTGACGGATCAAGTGGGACTTGGTCTCCGGAATATGATCCCTTCAATACAACAACCTATACTTTTACACCCAACCCGGGACAGTGTGCAACCGTTCCTGTGGAGGTAACTGTTGAAATATTGCCTGTTATCACACCCACTTTCATTGATATTGACCCGATTTGTCAGTTTTCAACTGCACCCGCTTTGCCTATGCCAAACGAGCCGGGAATTACCGGTACTTGGATACCGGCTGTGATTGAAACAGATGAACCCGGAATTTATGAATTTACATTTCAGGGCAACGAAGATTGTGTGGAAGAAGTAACAATACAAGTTGAAATTTTGCCGGAACTTCCCGTAGAAGTAGATATGCCATTGAGCTATTGCCAATTCTCAGAAGCGGTAGAACTCCCAACCGAACTGGATAATGGAATCACAGGACATTGGTTACCCGCAGAAATCGATACGAGTATTTTAGGTCCAGGGGTTTATACTTTCTATCCGGATGAAGAACATTGTGCAGTAGATACCCCTTTTACCATTGAAATAATTCCACAGCCGATTTTGACTCCAATAGACGTACAACTTCTATGTGACGATAATTTTGACGGGGTTTATGAATTTGATCTGACTGAATTAAATCCACAGTTAGGTGCAGGAATGTCTTACTTCTATTATGCATCTCTACAAGATGTGGAAGATGATAATTTTATTCCTACCAATCAAACAACAAATTACAGTTTTGCCTCTTTGCCTGCCACTATTTATGTGATTGGCGAGACACCTGACGGTTGTCGCTCCGTCGAATTGCCGATTGTATTTGAGCAAAATGACACAGTCGACCACAATCCGGGACCATTCAACATAGAATATTGTCCGGAAGACACAGTTGATTTAACTCAATTCGAATCTGATATTAACAATTCGGGAGCAGAATTCTTTTATTACAATACATTGAACGATGCCCAAAACGGCACAAATGAAATTCAGAATACAACTACTTTTGCACCGGGTGAAAATCAAACATCTGTATTTGTGCGAGTGGAATTGGTAGATTTCTGTCCGGCATTTGTTGAGATATCTTTATTTAGATTTGCAACTCCTTCTTTGGAACTTTCACATAGTAATTACACACTATGTCCATTGACTAGTTTTGAAGCGACTGCCACAAGTGATGATCCAGATGCTACATTTGAATGGACGATGCCAGATGGAACAGTTTTGACAGGTCCTACTCAAACCATTTCTGAAATAGGCACTTATTCTGTAGTTGCTTATAGCGTAAACGGATGTATAAGTGAAACGCGCACCCTGACAGTTGTTTTACCTGCTGCGCCGGTTATTACCAATATTGAAATGGGCGATAATTACGTCATAATTGGCGCTACCAATGAAGGTCAAGGTCCAATGGAATATTCTCTCGATGGGATTTTATGGCAAAATGATAACCGTTTCAATAACCTGATCCCAGGCGAAACCTATACTATTTTTGTGAGATCTTGGGGATGTATGATAACCCGATACACGCTTACAATTTTAAGTGTACCCAACTATTTTTCACCTAACAATGATGGGAAAAATGATACTTGGGAAATCAAAGGAATTGAAAATTCAGCAAACGCAACACTGAAAATATTTGACCGTTACGGGAAAATATTTGTTGAAACGACTTTTAATGGAAATTATGTTTGGAATGGGAAATATTTGGGTAATAATGTGCCTTCTGGTGATTATTGGTACATAATTATTGCACCTTCAGATGGAATTATAGCTGAAAGAAAATTCGTAGGACATATAACTGTTAGAAATCAATAAAATATTTGGGAATTGATTCATCATGAATAGTTTGAGAGCATAATTGAATTGTAGATTTAAAAAACATAAATGAAAAACGAATCATGCGGAAGAATGTATGTTAAATTATTTGAGTGATGTAGAAAATCTTTGTAGATTCGACACTCAAAATAATTTTGCAGAAATTTTGACTGTCATCAACAAAAATATTACGCTCTAAATAATTTGCGAACACCAAGCTGAGAGAAATATATTGAGGATTAAAGCGTTAGGAATAGAGAACACATGAGAAAATTTTTTTTTACGGTAATATTGGGATTTTTATCACTTCAGGTACTTGCACAGGAAGGATTACCTTTTTACAAACATTATTTAGTAAGTGACAAATATTTGATAAACCCGTCGTATGCAGGTGCAAATCCCGAAGTTTTAAGTGTATCGGGAACTTATAGAAATCAATGGGCAGACTTGCCCGAAAGCCCCAATACCCAAACCTTGAGCATTCACTCTACAGTAGTAGACCGCTTGGCATTTGGTTTATATGCTTTCAATGACCAGAACGGACTTTCAAGTTTGAGAGGTGTAAACGTTTCGGCAGCTTATCACATCCCGATCAATTCCCAAAGAGAGTATAGATATGACGAAACTGAAGATATTTTTTCTTTTGGATTGTCTTATAATTTTTTCCAACAAAGACTAGATAGAGAGCGGGTTATAGTAAATGATTACGATGATCCAACTTTGAGTGACCCCAATTATAACCTAAATTATTTTAACCTTGGTGTTTCCTTTAAATATGCCGGTGCATTTGGTGGCGTGTCGGTTTTGGATATTCCTTTGATGGAAAATGAAGCGGTAGCAAACGGTATCGAACCATTGCCAACTTGGTATTACTTTCTTTTGGGTTACCAAATCTATTTAGCAGAAGGATTCAGATTAGAACCATCCGTTTTGATGAATTTGAATTCCAATTCAGAACGTCAGTTTGATTTGAATTTAATGTCGCACATCTCTTTTGGTGACAGAGAACAAGGATTGGATTTAGGGGTTTCTTACCGTCAGGACATTGATAAAAACGGTTCACAAGGATTGAGTATTTCTCCGATTATGAAAATGAAAATTGGGGGATTGAAAATAGGGATGGCGTATGACATAGGTCTTTCTGACATTGCAAAAGAAGCCGGAAACGGAATCCTATTCAGTCTGGGTTATGACTTTGCCAATCCTTTTAATCCGGATTTCAGATAAAATTATTTTTTAATTCTAAATACAAAATCACCTCAATCGGGGTGATTTTTTTGTTTTTAAAAGATTTTCACCAATTATTTTAAACATCAGTTAATCATATAATATCCTGATAATTAATTATTTAATAATTAATTAAAAAATAATTTATAAAAATACAGTACTTTGTTTTGCATAATACTATCTTTTGTTTATATATTTGCAATACAAATACAGATTGTGAGATGGATATAGAA
>JAEWHB010000202.1 GCA_023388015.1 Bacteroidota bacterium | reverse complement strand
GTGAACTGATGATTACGCCCTTTGAAGTGGAAGAGTGAATAAAGAAAATTTCGCCGTTTCGGACGGTTTCCACAATTCCTACATGACTGATATTTGAGCCCGAAGTATTGAAAAACACCAAATCACCTTCTTGTACATCACGAAGTCGGATTTCTTTTCCCTCATTGGCTTGATCTCTTGAAATTCGGGGCATTTTCATACCCACCGCATCAAAAGCATTGATAACCAATCCCGAACAATCAAGACCGCTTTTGGTCGTGCCACCATATTTATAAGGCGTTCCCAAATATCGTTTGGCTTCATTTAACACGGAACTTACTTGAGGTGAGCCATAGGAAGATGAAGAAGAATACTTGGGTGAATTCTTTTCTTTTTTGGCCTTTGGTACCGACTTTGATTTTTGACGATGTGAATGACTTTGATGCGCAATATGACCTGTAGAATTACATGCCACAAAAAACACCAAGCAAAATAAAATTAAAAAGTACTTTTTCCACTTCATATCGCCAAACTTTCTTCATCCGAAAATTACAAAGTATAAATTTAGAAAATAGTGTAGTTATAAACAAATAATTAACAGAGTTATCAACAATAAGAAATGGCCGGAAAACCCATCTATTTATAAGTCAATGTCATTGGAAATTATCCCTTGAGAATTTCCTGCAATAATTGTCTTGCGCGTAGCAACCGAACTTTCACATTGGCCATTGTTAAATCAAGTTCTTCGGCGATTTCCTTATAAGTTTTTTCCTCTAGAAATCTCAGTTCGAGTATTTTTCTGTATTCGGGTTTTAATTTATGAAGATAAAAGAGCAAAGCGTCGGAATCTTGTTGCTGGATAAGGGTTTCCTCTGGTGTAGGAAGGTCTTCTTCTATGTCAATCGGATAATTTTCATCGTCAAGAGAGAGTTTCAATCCCGGTGATTTACGGATGTGGTCAATCATGGTATTGTGCGCAATGGACAACACCCATGTTTTGAAGTCAAAATCTGAATTGTAAAGTTTGAGTTTGGCAAAAACCTTTGTAAAGGTTTCAATAGCAATGTCTTCTGCTTCTTCCTCGTTATTTATCTTTTGAAAAACATAGTTATAAACATTACCCCACAACAAATCCATTAACAGGTTCTGTGCCTGACGTTTACCTCTTTTAGCATCAATAATGGTTTGTTGCAGGTTTTTCAATTCAACCTTTATTTTTTAGAAATATCTAATTTAGAAAAAACAATTCTAATGTGCGCGAATTATCCTCTTAATAATTTCGCTGCTTCTTTTGCAAAATAAGTGAAAATCATATCAGCTCCGGCTCTTTTAAAAGCAGTCAGACTTTCCATCATGATTCTGTCGTGATCCAGCCAACCGTTTGCAGAAGCGGCTTTGATCATCGCATATTCGCCACTGACCTGAAAAACCGAAACCGGAATATTGTAATTGTCTTTAACCATCCGAACGATGTCCAGATAAGCCATTCCGGGCTTCACCATCACAATATCGGCTCCTTCATTGATGTCTTCTTCTACTTCGCGAAGCGCTTCATAAGCATTGTGGAAATCCATCTGATAGGTTTTCTTGTCCTTTGGAATTTCCTGATTGTCAACCGGCGCACTGTCCAAAGCATCGCGGAACGGTCCGTAAAAAGAACTTGCATATTTAGCCGCATAAGAAATAATGCCCACGTTGTGAAAACCATATTCTTCCAAAGCTTCGCGAATGGCTCCAATCCTACCGTCCATCATATCGCTTGGCGCCACAAAATCGGCTCCGGCAGCAGCTTGCGCAAGACTCATTTTCACCAATGCATCATTGGTTTCATCGTTCAAAATTTCACCTTTGGAAACAATTCCATCATGACCAAACATGGAAAAAGGATCCAAAGCCACGTCTGGCATCACAATCATTTCAGGAACTGCATTTTTTATTTCTCGAATTGTGCGTTGCATCAAACCATCGGGATTCCAAGCTTCTTTTCCGGTATTGTCTTTCAGGTTTTCATCCACTTTCACATAAATATTCACCGCCTTGATTCCCAAATCCCAAATTTCTCTTACTTCTTTAATCGTCAAATCAAGCGAATGTCGATAAACGCCGGGCATAGAAGGAATTTCCTGTTTGATATTTTCGCCTTCGGCAACAAAAATCGGCAGCACGAAATCATTTACACTTAAATGGGTTTCTTGCACCAATTTGCGAATGGATTCATTTTTTCTAAGTCGGCGATGACGGTTATATGGAAACATAGATTAAAATTTAATCTGCAAAGTTATGAAATTGGAAGCTGGCTTTGGATGATATTTAAAAGCTTTGAATAGAAATCAGTTTTTGATACCGTTCAGATTTCGGGAACTTCCGTTTTGTTTGAATTTCAACGGTGTTTGACCTGTAAGTCTTTTGAAATGACGAATGAACTGACTGGACGAAGCAAAGGCAAGCGAATAGGCAATTTCAGAAACCGATTTGGTCGTACTTTTCAATAAAAATTTAGCCTTTTTGATTTTCTCCATCAAAATGAATTCACTCGGTGTAATCCCTACTTCTCTTTTGAAATGCCGATGAAAAGTGGATTTGCTCATATATGCTTTTTCTGCCACCTCATCCACTGTGATGGTTTTATCCTGATTTTTACGGATATATTCAATTGCATAAGCAAGCTGATTGACATTGGAAAGCGAGGAAGTTTCTTTCAACAGCATATTACGCGCTTTGGACTGCAACAAATGAATGATGAGTTCTTTCGTGGTCAGTTTACTTAAAGTTTCCTTGTACTGATTATTGGACGAGGCCAGCAATATAATTTTCTCAATATTTCGACTTAAGATAAAATCATTCTCAAACTTAATATTGGTCGTATCCAAAGACCACAATGAATTATCTATTTTCGGTGCGTTTTCATTTAACAAAAGAAGCGTCTCCTTGATTTCTTCCGGCGAAATAATCAAAGCCATACAGCGCGTTGGGTTTGAATCATCGGCCTCAGGAAAATCGATGCTCATGTGTTTACTTTTGTCCAAAACAAGTGATTCATGGGGAACAAATTCAAAAGATTCGTCTGTATCAAAATGCATTACCTTTTTTCCTGAAATCATCGTAATCAGGGAAACTTCGTCAAAGGAAAGCCCAAAACCATAAGCCCGCATCTTGGTTTCAAACAAATGTAAATCTACCTCGTCGGTATGAAAACTTAGTTGGTTTTCAATCGGCGTGACCACTTTTCCTTCTTCATATATCTTATTAATGGACGAATTCATAACAAATCTCAATGATTATTCAGAGTTAACACTAAAGTACTATTTTTTGACATAAATCGATCTACTTTTTGATAGATTTAACTTCTAACTTTATCAAAATTAATTTATTAACTAAAAGTAATATAAATATGAGCAATGAAAATTTAGAGGTTTTGGATGCACCAAAAGCAACCGCAACGCAGAGTTCAACTGTAAAAAACTGGCCTGAATTCAAAAGCCATTACAATAACTTTATCGGAGGAAAATGGACACCGCCCGTAAACGGAAAATATTTTGACAATATTTCTCCGCTTACCGGAAAGGCTTTCACCAAAGCGGCTCATTCTTCCAAAGAAGACATTGAACTCGCCGTAAATGCCGCACACGAAGCTTTCAAAACCTGGAGTAAAACTTCGGCTACTGAAAGAAGTATCATTTTAAATAAAATCGCCGATCGTCTGGAAGCCAACCTTGAATATCTGGCGACGGTAGAAACCATTGACAACGGAAAAGCAATCCGTGAAACTTTGAACGCCGATATTCCTTTGGCGATTGATCACTTCCGCTATTTCGCAGGTGTAATCCGCGCAGAAGAAGGTTCGGCAACCGAACTGAACGAAGATACATTATCATTGATTATCAACGAACCCATCGGTGTCGTAGCACAGATTATTCCGTGGAACTTCCCGATCCTGATGGCCGTTT
>JAEWHB010000058.1 GCA_023388015.1 Bacteroidota bacterium | reverse complement strand
CTCGGTCGTTAAATTCCGGAAAAAGATACCCCGGGTTGAGTTCGATTTTGTCATAATCGCCTTTGGGAAAGGAAACAATCGTCGTTTTTTCAGCGGATGCATACCATTCTTCGGCCACAGGAATTCCAGATTTGGAAGCCACTATTTGAAACGGACCGGAAAATTCTGTTTTGTTTTTGATTTTAATTTCCAAATCCTGATCCGTCTCTTTTGCATTGACGAGTTTGAAATTAATTTTGTCATTTTTATCGATATAATCCTCAAAAAACCAAGTTAAATCTTTGGGCGAATTTTCAATCAGGTAATTCCTGAAATCCATTTGCGAAATATGTTTTCCACGATTTGCTTCACTGAAATTTTTAACCATTTCGTAGAAAGTTCCATTTTCCAAGTATTCGTCGATCAGGTAAAAAGTCAAACCGGTTTTGAAACCGCTCATCGCAATCTGGTTCATATTGCTCAACTCATCAAATGGCGTATTGATTGGCTGGTCATAATTTTGTCGCGCCAAATAGAGATACAGCAATTTATAGCGGTCGTTCATTTTCAATCGGGCGGCGTGAAAGAAATACAAAGGTTTAATTCCCAACAGTTTTATATTGTCGGGCAGATGTCCCGCGAGTTTTAATACGGGAAAATTTTCATCCACATATTTCATCATCAGGTAAAATTGCAGTCCGTTTTTGAGCCAATGATCCTCGATTTTGTTCACCGAAAAAAGTCGGTCGATGTATTCGTAACTCAGGATTTGAAATAATTTCAGTGCATTTTTTTCTTCTTCTGTAAATAATTTCACTTCAAAAAGCCAAGCATCCAAATCATCCACCCCGAAATATTCCTGTTCCTTTTTGGTTTTGTACGAAATGAATAATTTATCGGAAGGAAGTTCTCCCAAATGTTCTTTCAGAAATCGAATCTGAGCAGGTAAAATCGAATCGATGATTGGTTTTTCAATGCTGTCATAACCAAAGCCGAAATCTACATTCAACCCCGAAAATCCATCGGAATAAGAATGTCTTTCTTCTGTATTTTTGGTTAAATAAATCCGAAAATGTTCCAGATTTCCGGCCGTCCAGAATTCTCCATTCTTTTCAAGATCGGTTGAGATCAAATAATTTTCGGGATGCTCAATTTTCAACTGATAATAAGACGGATAAGCAGAAAGTTCTTCAAAATCTTTGTAATGTTGAAGTACCCATTTTCCGTTTGCATTCAGGGTTGCGGGTTGTAGAAAGAAATATTTAAGTAGATAATTTCCTTTCTCACTTCGTCCATAGCGCGTTACCGCATCAAAGGGAATTTTCACGGTATATTCTGCTTTCAGACGGATGATTTCTCCTCTTTTCCAGGGTTTTTCAAGTTCAATTTTTAAGAATTCACGTTCTTGTTCTTGGTAAAGAATCGTATCATTTTCATCATTCAAAAATATTAAATCTCTTGCTCCTCCGCGGTCTTCCCGCTCCGAAAAATGCAAAGCGCCTTTTCGGTCCTGAAGTTTGACTTTGTTCAATACGGTAAGTTTACCCGAATAAGCATTTGCCCAGGCGTGTAAATAAACTTCTGTGAGCGTTTTGGGAGATTGATTTACAAGGACAAATTCTTGTTTTACATGCAGTTCGTGACGAGTAGAATCGAGTTTTACATCGAGATAAATCGAATCGGTATGCTGGGAAAATGAAACTCCAAAACAAAAAATCACAAAAAAACATGCATAAAACTTTCCCATTGCCGACAAATGTCAAATGTAAATTTGTTTTATTTTTTTCTGATTACCAAGTTTTTAACAGAATAACTCAGCGCAAGCTCACTTCGGTGGCTCCGCCATTGTATTTGCGAAATGACGCATCGTAAACTTCAATTTTTGTGTATTGACTCAGAAGTTTGAGCAATTCTTTTTTCAGTTTCCCGGTCCCGTGGCCGTGAATAAAAATGAGTCGGCTTCGTTTTTCCGCTCGTGCCAAATCCAATTCCTGACGTACTTTATCCAATTGAATCTGAAGCATTTCATAATTAGACAAATGCGCAAAAGAATCGATAAGTTGTCCGATGTGTAAATCCACTTCTTTTGGTTCCGACAAAGGTTTCACACCAGATTTTTTAGGGGAAACAGCCGGCTCCTGAATGATTACTTTCCCGATTTCCAAGAAGAGGTCAGGCAATAATTCATGGGCAAAAAAACTTTCCTCAAACCCAAATTCATTCAAAATAGTCACAAGGTTTTTCTGAACGCGGATTACCTTTCCCTTATGATCATCGTCGATTACCTTTACATTATCTCCAGTTTTGAACATTCCACAAAAATAAGAATTGTAAAATTCCACCACAAACCAATAATTTATGCAGTTTGTGGTGACTTATATCATATAAATTCTTAAATTCGACTACTTTAATTAACACGAGGATAAATTTTATGAGAATTTTTTACGGTTGGATAGTACTGATATTCCTGTCTGTGCTAGTTGCTTGTTCGTCTGATGGTGATGATTTCCCGGTAATTGACGACGATGATCCGGTTGAAGTTTCCCCGGTTGTATTTGATATAAATGCGGTGCCTTATCCTAAACTTTCGGATTATAATTTTTTTAAATCTCCAATGTCTGCGCTAGATCCTGTTTACGGCGTCCTTCCGTTTCAGCCTGCTTCTCAGTTATTTACAGATTATGCTTCCAAAAGTCGATTTATCTGGATGCCGGAAGGAGCAAGTGCACAATATGTTTCGGACGAAAAAATATTTAACTTCCCAAGTGGAACCATTCTGATAAAGAATTTCTATTATGATCAGGCTTTGCCTTCCAATTCAAAACGAATCATTGAAACTCGACTGATTATCAAAAAGAATGCAGACTGGATTTTTGCGAATTATGTATGGAATGAAGAACAAACCGAAGCAATTTTTGATCTCGAAGGAAGTTTTGTTCAGATTGATTTCGTTCACAATGGACAAAATAAAAATGTTTTTTACCGGATTCCCTCACAATCAGAATGTCTGACCTGTCACAAAACCGGTGATTCAGCCATTCCAATTGGACCTAAACCACAAAATCTGAATTTTAAATTAAATTTTGCCGATGGACAGCAATTTCAGCTTGATAAATGGGAAGATTTCGGGTACCTGAGTTTGGGTACGCCAGCCAATATCAATTCGACTGTGGATTATAACGATACTTCCCAGTCAATGAATGATAGATTCAGATCTTATGTGGATATAAATTGCGCGCACTGCCACAGCGCCACTGGACATTGTAATTATTTACCGATTTTACTCGGATTTTCAGAAACAGCAAATCCTGATAATTTAGGGATTTGTGTGGTTCCGAATATTGACATCAGCGGATTTATTGGCATTCCGGTTACGCATATTGTTAAGCCTGGAGATCCAGTTTCGTCCAATATGTATCAGCGAATAAAATCTGAAGAGGAGAATATAAAAATGCCAATGATCGGCAGAAATTTAGTACACAATGAAGCTGTTTCTTTAACAGAACAATGGATTAATTCATTGGAAGGAAATTGCGATTAATACACAAAAATTAAATTATGAAAAGATTTTTATTATTTATGGTTCTGACTGGCGGGTCTGTGATGGGACAAGTTAGTTTTACAAGCCAAAGTATATCATTTCCGGGTAGTTCTCAAGATTGCGTGGTGGATATGAATGGCGATTTTTTAGACGATTTGGTAGGGATTTCCAATGGAGCAATTTATGTTAATGAGCAGAATTCAGACGGAACTTTTACCTTGAAACAATACAGCACCCAAAATTCTCCCTATATGCCGGGCTGGTCCATTACCGCAGGCGACTTTAATGGTGACGGATATAATGATTTGATGTATGGTAGTGGTTCCGGGGTTGCATTTGCGCTAAGCGAAGTAGGAAGCATTGGAGTTAATTACTCCATTACTTATGATAACCAATATGTTTTTTCCCAACGGGGGAATTTCATAGATATAGACAATGATGGCAATCTCGATGCTTATATGTGTCATGATGTTGGCCCTAGTGTTTACTATATAAACGAAGACAATATGCCGGTATTTCACCAGGGTGGATTGGGCGATTATCCTACAGGAGGACATTACGGATCTCTTTGGGTGGATTACAATAATGACGGTTTAATGGATCTTTTCATTGCAAAATGTGGAAGCACCGATGGGAAAAGAATCAATGAACTTCATAGAAATAATGGTGACGGAACTTTTACCAATGTAGCGCCTGAAGCGAATCTGGACAGCTCATCTGAAAACTGGTCCAGTGCCTGGGGTGATTTTAACAATGACGGATGGATGGATATGTTTAATGGAATAAACGCCCAAATGCAAAGCAATACTGGAAATCACGAACTGATGAAAAATAACGGCGACGGGACTTTCACAAATGTTACAGCCGGGTCAGGTTTCGATAACTTTAATGGGAAAAGTCGCGAACACGTTACTTATGATTTTGACAATGACGGATACCTTGACATAGCCGGAAATTCCAATAGGATTTTCTTTAACAACGGTGATATGACTTTCACATCTTCATCGGTAGGATTTTCAGATGCGGCATTCGGCGACTTGAACAATGACGGTTTTATTGATGCTTTTGCATTCGGAACTATTTATTACAATCAAGGAAATGACAACAACTGGATTAAATTAAATACCATCGGAACAGAAAGCAACAAAAACGGAATCGGAGCGCGTGTGGAACTTTACAGCGCATTGGGTAAACAAATCCGGGATGTGAGAAGTGGCGAAGGCTTTTCCTTTATGAGCACGCTGAACACGCATTTCGGAATCGGAACTGATACCGAAATCGAGAAAATTATCATTCGCTGGCCATCGGGCATCGTGGATACCATCATGAATCCTGCAATCAATTCAACACTAACGGTTACGGAAGGCGAAACCCTAATGGGCGTAGCAGAACAAAATTTGCAGCAGTTTGCCATTTATCCAAATCCGGTAAAAGACATTCTAAACATCAAAACCAATGACCTGTCGAATTCAAAATTTGAAATCCGTGATCTTACGGGATCTGTTATTTTAAAAGGAAATGCGCAGTCAGGAAAAATAAATGTAAATCATTTGCAAAAAGGAATTTACATTTTGACCTTCGAACAAAACGGCAAAAAGTCCAATACGAAATTTGTCAAACAATAGTTTGATACATAAACCTGTTGAAAAAAAGAAAAAGCTATCTGATTGATTTCAGATAGCTTTTTCGTTTGTCATATATTTTAATCAACCTTAAACAGGCGTGTTTAAATCAAATGCTTCCAGATATTGAGCTACTCTCTGCACAAATCCACCTCCCAAAGCTCCGTCTACCACGCGATGGTCATAAGCGTGTGACAAATACATTTTGTGACGAATGGCAATCACATCTCCTTGTGGAGTTTCCACCACCGCCGGTTTTTTGACAATCGCACCCACGGCCATGATCGCAACTTGTGGCTGAGGAATAATCGGTGTTCCCAATGTATTTCCAAAACTTCCGATATTCGTAATGGTATACGTTCCGCCTTGGATTTCATCTGGTTTTAATTTATTCTGACGCGCTCGGTTGGCCAAATCATTTACTTGTTTAGCCAATCCTGCCAGACTGTATTGGTCTGCATTCTTGATGACCGGAACGATTAAATTTCCGCTTGGAAGTGCCGCTGCCATTCCGATGTTGATATTTTTCTTTTTGATGATTTGGTCTCCATTGACCGAAACATTGATCATCGGGAAATCTTTGATAGCTTTTGCAATGGCCTCAATGAAAATCGGCATGAAAGTAATTTTCTCGCCGTTTTTCTTTAGGAATTCGTCTTTGTGTTTGTTTCGCCAAAGAACAATATTGGTCACATCCGCCTCTATGAATGAAGTTACATGAGGTGCAATTTGTTTGGCCTGAACCATATTTTGCGCAATGATTTTACGCATTCTGTCCATTTCGATGATTTCATCTTCACCCGAAACAATCACCGGTTGTGGTTTCGCAGGAGTCGGAGTGGAAACCGGAGCAGTTGCTTGTGTAGCAGGCTGGGCCGAACCGGATTTTTTGCTCTTCACAAATTTCAAAATGTCCTCTTTGGTCACTCTGCCTTCTTTTCCTGAACCTTGAATAGTTTCCAATTCCGCTACAGAAATTCCTTCCTGTTGTGCAATGGATTTCACCAAGGGCGAAAAGAATTTATCGGAAGAAGAAACGTCAAGGCTCTCACTGCTTTGCAAAGGTTTTTCGAGTTCAGCAACCACCGAAGCTTCCGGCTGAGAAACCGATGTTTCTGCCGGAGTGGCGACAGGTTCTGCAGATGATACTTCGCCTTCTACTTCCAAAATGGCAATTGGTTCACCAATTTTGGCGATACCGTCCACGTTTACCAATATTTCTTTTAATTTACCGGCTACAGGAGAAGGAACGTCTGAGTCCACTTTATCGGTAGCGATTTCCACTACAGATTCATCCTCTGCAATGCTGTCTCCCACGTTTCTTAACCAATTGATGACGGTTGCTTCCATCACCCCTTCGCCCATTGCGGGTAATATCAATTTGTAATCGGCCATAGTTTTTCTTTGATTGCACAAATCTAATTAATTTGACTTGAATTCTAAAATGGATTGGGGAATAAGTAGGAAAGCCCTGAACGAAATCGGTTTTGTCATTGCGAGGAGGAAGTATGACGACGTGGCAATCTACTGTCATGGCGAGGTAGGAAGCAAGCACACAAGTTGAAAGTTAGATTGCCACGCTCCATTTCATTTCGCTCGCAATGACTGATTACATTTCATTTTTATTGTAAGCAATCGTTAAATCCGTGTCATTTAGCATATCCAAGTCAAAATTCAAATATAAAAAAACCGCCTCAATTGAGACGGTTTCTATTTTAAAAGTACACTATACAATTTTCACATTATACAGTAATACTTTAATTAAGCTTCACCCGGAGGGCCAAAGTTCAAAGGCATTGCCGCTGACTGGTTGTCCTTGATTTCTCCGAATTGTTTCTCAAAACGGTTTACATTTTCGGCCAATGCTTGCGACAGACGCTTTGCGTGTTGTGGTGTCAAAATGATTCTTGACTTCACTTTTGCTTTGGGTACTCCCGGCATCATTTGAATGAAATCCACGATGAATTCAGAAGGCGAATGGTTGATTACCGCCAAATTGGAATAAATTCCTTCCGCCGTCTGGTCATTGATTTCAATATCGATGTTCTTTTTGTTTTCTGACATTAGATTACAGATTTTGCGCTTACTAATTCTTCATATTCCTTGTTGGAACCTACGATGATTCGTTGGTATTCCTTCAAACCGGTTCCCGCAGGAATCAGGTGTCCAACGATTACGTTTTCTTTCAATCCGTTCAGTTCGTCTTCTTTTCCTGCAACCGCTGCTTCGTTCAAAACTTTGGTTGTTTCCTGGAAAGATGCTGCCGACATGAAAGATTTCGTCTGAAGTGAAGCTCTTGTGATACCTTGCAGAATTGGTTCTGCTGTGGCAGGCATCGCATCTCTTGCAACAGCAAGGTTTTTATCTTCACGTTTCAATCGGGAGTTTTCATCACGCAATTCTCTTGCAGAAATGATTTGTCCAGGCTTCAACGTATCACTGTCTCCGGATTCTTCCACGACTTTCATTCCGAAAATTCGGTCGTTTTCAGTCAAGAAGTCGTCTTTGTGTTCCAAAGAATCTTCTAGGAATCTGGTATCTCCCGAATCAACAATTCGAACTTTACGCATCATCTGACGAACGATGATTTCGAAATGTTTGTCATCAATCTTCACACCTTGTAAACGGTAAACTTCCTGAATTTCATTAACCAAATACTCCTGAACAGCAGTTGGGCCTTTGATTCTCAAGATATCTTCCGGCGTAATCGCTCCGTCTGAAAGCGGCATACCTGCACGGATGAAGTCGTTTTCCTGAACCAGGATCTGGTTGGAAAGTTTAACCAAATATTTGGTTACTTCACCTGTTTTGGATTCCACTACAATCTCACGGTTACCACGTTTGATTTTACCAAATGAAACCACACCGTCGATTTCTGCTACTACAGAAGGGTTGGATGGGTTTCGTGCTTCAA
>JAEWHB010000007.1 GCA_023388015.1 Bacteroidota bacterium | reverse complement strand
GGGACAATAAATCTTTGGTTTTGTCGAGTACGGATTCAAATCTTTTTTCCTCGCCGTTGGGGGCAATGGCCACCATCATTTTGTTGATTAAGTCCCGATCTTTTAGGAAGAAAAAGGTAATGAACATTACTGAAAAAGTATCGATCATGATTACGCCCAAAGTGGTTATGGAATCGCCAAACATTCCCGAAAGGCTTTTCACATTTACATTTTCGACTGCATCGTTCAAAAGATTTTCGAGGAAAGGAATGTTAAGGAACCCGAGTGAGTCGCCGAGTAGTTTGAGCTGATTGGAAATGGCTTCTTCGAAGCGATCGAGGTGCACGAAATTCCCAAACAGTCGATAAGGTTCGTTGAGCACGAGTGAGATGAACAAGCTAACAAAGGCAAAAATCAAAAATATGAAAAGCGATAGGGTAAGTATTGCGCCTATCACATTGGGAATCCGAAGTTTACTGTTCATAAGATTCATCAGCGGTCGCCCGATCATCGCCAAAACAAATGCAATGGCCAAATAGGCAAAAACTGAACGAATTAACCATAAAAAGTAAAGTGCAAGACAAATCAGTGCAGCTATTCCCAGCGCTCTTAAAATTCCGTAGGAAAGCTGTTTGGGTGTCATGCGTTTTCTGTTTTTTCGGCTAATCTTTTTCTGAATATCGGTTGAATTTGGGTTCGAACCGGATTTTCAAGTTGTGGGATCGGTTGGATTTTATCGGCTGGATTTCTGAATTTATTCACACCGATTAAAGTCAGTTTTCCTTCGTCAAAGGCTTGTTGTTCTTTGTCGGCACTTTTCTGAATCATTTTCTGAATTCTTCCGTCAAATAATCCTTTCAAGAATCCTCCTTCGGCTTCTATATTTTTAAATAAATCCAAGGCGTTTCGGCTCATCAATTCGGTTAGATTCTCCACGAAATAAGTTCCGGCAACCGGATCCATGAATTTATCGAAATAGGATTCTTTTTGCAATAGCAATTGCTGTTTGGAAGCGAGTTCTTCGCTGAATGCGGTAGAGCCGCTGATTTCGTCATAAGGAAAAACTTGGACTACATCGGCTTTTCCCTGAACGGCTGCGGAAGCTTCCAATCCACTTCGGATGATATTGTTATGAACATCGAGCAGGGATTTATTGCGCAGTGAGGTTTCGGCATAAATAAAGGTTTCTGCTTCGGAATTGTATTCCTTCAAAATCAAATTCCAAAGCTGACGCAAAGCGCGCAGTTTGGCAATTTCGAAGAAATAATTTCCACCTACGGCGACTTTAAAGTATAATTTCGAAGCGGCTTCAACTCCTAAATTTTCCAGGTATTCTACGGCATGAGAAATTGCCATGGCAATTTGTTGCACCTGATTGGCGCCGGCATTCTGATAAAGCGAAGCGTTTATTTCGATGCTTTTTTCAAATGTATTTTCGCTCAGTAATTTTTTAGTTAAAGCTAAATCTTCTTCTTGCGAATGGAACCAATTTCCGGTTGCAGCGAAATTACCCAAGACATCGAGACCTAAATATTTCAGGTTTTTGATTTCGTTTAAATTCAATTCTCCGATTGCATTTGTGGAGTTTTTGATT
Organism: Bacteroidota bacterium; assembly: GCA_023388015.1. GTDB lineage: Bacteria > Bacteroidota > Bacteroidia > Flavobacteriales > Weeksellaceae > Moheibacter. The sequence continues at coordinate 21,357 of JAEWHB010000007.1, read as the reverse complement.
TCAAAAAACAAATCCAGATATTCTGGAAGTTTTGAAACTTGATTGAAATGTTTTTCATTGACTTTAAATCCGTAGAGATAAGAAAAATCCTGAAGGGAATCGTTAAGGAAATCTCCAATAATCTTCCAATCTTTTGTGGATTGGATCGCTGAGATTTCTTCGGGCAGATCTTCATTTGTATAAACCGGTTTCACCTGAATTCCTTCGGCGGTATCCCAGACCAGGACTTCGTTGTAATCGAGTCCGGCGAGTTCTGCCTGCACTTTCAGTTTCCATTCCTGTGGTGTCAATTGTTTAAATTCCTCAGTCTTTTGATTCATTGGTTTCCGGCTTTTTAACTTTTTGTTTTTCGATGATAAATACGTCTTCGTTTTCTTTTTTCAGGTAATGCTTTTCACGCGCAATTCGTTCAATTTCAGAAGCATTTGTTTTCATCTGATGAATTTGTATGGTTTCTTTTTCCAATTTTTGTTCGTAGAGTTTTTTGTCTTTTGCAAGAACTTTTACTTCCTGGTCTAATTCTTTGTGAATGAAATAAGAATTCTGGTCAAAGAAAATCATCCAAACCAGAAATAAAACCGTAACAATCAGGTATTTATTCAGGAAGAAACGATACCATTTTCCTGATTTTTCATTATTTATTTTATCCTTTTCGGGATTCATGATTCAATATTGGTGGTTAGTTTGTCTTTGATCAGCGTTGACAAAAGCCTGATGGCCGCTTCGTTTTTCTTTTTCATGTTGGGAACGATGATGTCCGCATGAATTTTTGAAGGTTCGATGAATTGTTCATGCATCGGTTTCAGCGTAGTTCGGTAACGGTTCAAAACCTCTTCCAGGTCTCGTCCGCGTTCGGTGATATCACGATGAATTCTTCTGATTAATCTTTCGTCGGAATCCGCGTGCACAAATATTTTCACGTCAAATAATTCGCGAAGCTCAGGATTCGTCAGCACGAGAATTCCTTCGACAATTATCACGCTTTTTGGAGGCGTAACCAAGGTTTCGTCTGTGCGACTGTGCGTAATGAAAGAATAAACGGGCTGCTCAATGGCTTCGCCGTTTTTAAGTTTCATGACGTGTTCGGTGAGCAGTTCAAAATCAATAGAACGCGGATGGTCGAAATTGATTTTCTGGCGTTCTTCCAGTGAAAGTTCATTGTGGTCTTTGTAATAATTGTCCTGGGAAACGACCAGTACGTTTTCTGTGTTCAGGTGTTTTAAAATATTGCGGACCACGGTTGTTTTTCCCGACCCTGTGCCTCCAGCAATTCCGATTATCAGCATATCATTCTTCGTTTGGAAATGGTTCTTTATCCTTATAAAATTTGGGCATGGATTTCAAAATATATACATCCAGCATGGCTTTGACCCTTGCGAAATATTCGCGCGTTACGGTTACAGTACCGTATCTTTTGGGCACATCGCGTGCATTGAATCCCAGGGCGTAAATATCGTGATTTTTACCGATAAATATTGCGCGTTCATTGTGAAATTGCTGGGAAATGATCGTAAGTGAATCTTGGCCAAATACTTCTTTGGCTCTGAGCACCGAGTCGAGTGTACTGAAACCTGCAAAATCCTCGACAATTTTGTCTTCGGGAATGCCCATTTGGATGAGTGCATTTTTCATGTCGCGGGTTTCATTGTATTCCATGATGGAATTATCGCCGCTTACGATGATGAATTTGATTTTGCCGGCTTTGAAGAGTTCCACAGCGGCTTGCATCCGGTATTTGAAATAAAGATTTTCTCCACCTCCACGCACGCGTTTGCTGGTTCCGAGCACCAGTCCGGTCGGATTGTCGGGCACTTCCACAATACTGTCAAAGGTTTTACCTTCGGCTTGCTTGGTCACCCAATAATTCGACAATAAAATCGTGGTGGTAAAGAGGATAATTCCCCCGAGCATTAATTTCCAAAATCTTCTGAATATCGTTTTCATTTTTCAAAGTCCAGTTTCGATGACCGAAGGTCGGAAAAAATAAGCAAATGGAGGAGTGAGGTTTCAGGTTTCAGGTTTTAGGTTTAAGGTTTAAGGTTTCAGGTTTCAGGTTTCAGGTTTCAGGTTTCAGGTTTAAAGTTTAAAGTTTAAAGTTTAAAGTTTAAAGTTTTAAAGTTTAAGGTTTCAAGTTTCAGGTTAAAAATTCAATTATTCATCATTCTATTATTCAATCATTCTATTATTCAATCATTCAAAAAAAATGTATCTTTATTTTAATTTTAACAACTTACCGCATGGAATTTCTTGACTCATCGACCATTATGTCCTTTTTTTTAGGAATCGGATTGGCTGCTTCTGCCGGATTCAGGGTATTTGTGCCGCTATTTGCATTGAGCATTGGTGCGCACTTCGGAGCAGATTTGCTGGACTTGAATGAGAGTTGGCAATGGGTGGGCAGCTGGCCGGCGATGATTACGCTGGGTGTTGCCACCTTGATTGAAGTTGCCGGCTATTATGTTCCGATTGTGGACAATCTCCTGGACACGATTGCAGTGCCACTCGCCGCAGTTGCGGGAACCATTCTGATGGCTTCCACCCTGCTCGATATGGGCGAAGTTGCTACTTGGGCGCTGGCTATCATTGCCGGTGGCGGAACGGCTGCTGCAGTAAGCGGAACGACTGCCGCGACAAGGGCCGTTTCTACGGGAACAACGGGCGGGACAGGTAATTTTGTGGTCAATACAGGCGAAACCGCTGCGGCTTCTGTGCTGAGTCTGACTTCATTTATCTGGGCGCCGCTTGCCTTTGTTTTTGTGCTGATCGTACTTTATTTTGTGTACAGACTGTGGAAGAAAAGCCGGAAGTTGCTGGCGGAGGAATAAAAAATTGGGCTTAATTTTTTTGAATCATTCTTTTAAAATAATTAATAATTCTAAAGCATTAATTCCTACTGCATTTTTAAAAAATGAATTGCGTTCTATTTTAATAAGTGTATGAATTTGTTTAAATTCAATCTAAATATTATCCCGACAGCGGAGTAATTATTGACGAAATCCACTTTTGGATTTTACCTGAACACTACTTCCTAAATTAAACTTATTTCTTGCATAAAAATTTCTTGATTACTCTGTTAATATTTAAGGTGTATGTTAATAAAATATTTAAGTTTGTAAGAATTAATTACATTTTATTAACTGTTAATCTTATTAACACATGAGTTTAAAACGTTTTATTTTATTGAATGCAGTTATGCTTTTTTCGGCATTTGCATTTGCTCAGAACACATCTGATAATCGGCAAAGTTCTTTGCCTGGAAACGAAATCCACGACAAATTATTTTATTTGTTACAGGATAGTAAAAGTACGGTTTTACCTGAAAGCACTGTTGATTTGCTTGAATCCATCAATGATTCAGATGAAGTAGCATCCAAAATGTTTTATTATCGCAGTTCGATTTTGAAGGCGCTTTACAATCCGGCGATAAGCAAAGCGGACAAGGTATTTATCTGTGAACATTATGGAAACCGTGACAACGATGCCATCAGACCCATTCGTGCACTTTTACAGCAACATTTGGATCTGAATTCCAATTAATTGGAAATTAAATTTCATAATTAAACAAACATTAAACTATTTAAAATGTATAAAAAAATTCTATTCCTTATATTGGCTGGTTTTCAATTCGTAGCCGCACAAACTGTTGTTGACGTGACCACCACTGGTCGTTTCAGTACTTGTGGTATCACACCCGAAGTTTCTATCGAATTCTTACCTGGAAGTACGGGTTCTGAAATCATCGATGGAAATATTGTATGTACAGATCCTTGTGGTGTTACTAAACTTCGTGTTACGGTTTCTAACATCCGTTGGGATCAAAGCCCTGGAGAGAACTGGTTCCATGGATTGTTTTTCCCTGAGGGAGAAGGTGTTTCCGTTACCGGAATCATAATGCCGGCCGGATGGAGCGATTTCCCAACTTGTACAGGTGCTTCATGTTCAGCTGGTGTAACAGGTGGGCAAGGTTTTTATTTTGACGCCTCTTCCGGAAATTCCTGCTGTAGTGGCGCGACAGTCAACGACGGAGACCCAAGTAACAACTATGGCGACATGGATATGGATTGTGGTGAGCCCGTTACTGTACAATTTGATTTGAATGTCTGCAACAGTACTTTGACAGATAACACTCGTACTTTTATGATGAGAGGAACTGCTGACGGAGACACAGGTTGTTGGTCGATTGGAGATGCTCTTAACAATACTTTGAGCTTTGAAATCGAAACTGTTCCATGTGATGATACTTGTACAGAGTCTTGCGAAGAGACTTTAGGCGTTGCTTTTGACCATTCTATTTCTGATGTTCAAATTTTCCCTAACCCAAGTAAAGGAACATTTAAATTCTCAGAAAAAGTGAAAAATGTTACGACTTATGATGCGTCTGGGAAAGTTGTAAAAACCCAAACCAAAACATCTACACAATTAGATCTTTCCCATCTTCCAAAAGGTACTTATGTAATCAAAGGTACCACGGAATCTGGTAAATCATTTACCAAGAAAGTGGTGAGAAACTAAATTCATACGAATTTCTAAAATTCCTGCAGAGGTTGATTCATTTCAATCTCTGCTTTTTTTTTAATTCTCTTTTTGTTTTCTTATTAAAATTGAACAGAAATCCCTGCGCCATTCCGTACTGCGCTTGGGTTCCCAACAGGGGTTGCATCCAACATTTTGTGATTTCCAAAGAACTGACAACTGCCGAAATTCTTGACAATCATTTAATCTGAGTTTTCTTTTGAACTCCAATTAAAACCGTCAATTCCTTTCCCCAACAGAAAAGCAGGCTTAACTACTAAAGATTAAGCTATTAAATTCACTTCCACATTTAATTTATTTTAATTTTTTTTGATTTTTCTACTTAGATTTGCCGCCTGACTAATCAAATTTATTATTAATTAAACTTAACCAAAACCTAACATTTCTCTCCTCCATTGCCTATAATTTTGGGCATAATTTCAAGAAATATTTTAAGTGACTTTTAAGCATAAGCTGTGTCTTATGGTTAGGTCACCATCACCTACTAATCTCTTCCAATATGAAATTTAAATTTTTATTTTTTTTAAGTGTACTATTCCTCGGACTCGGTCAAATGGTTTGCGGGCAGACAAATCTTCCTTTTGATTTTATTGCTACTGTTCGAGCAGACATTCCTAATATTACCGGACTATCTCAATCCGGCTTAGGAACTGACTATGCGGAATCTCACACCCCTTATAGACTTAGATTTGACAACACAGGTGATTATATGCTTGTATATTTTGATAGCCCCGCTGAGACTGTGTCAATTGGTGTAAAAATGATTGGTGGAAACTCGACATCTTCTTTTAACATACAAGGATCTGGAGATGGAAGTAGTTATAATGAGATTCAAACATTTACTGTTATTGGCTCACAAAATAGTATTCATAATTTCACTACAACTGCCCCCATTGATTCAGAATATCGTTACATTAGAATTTACTTTAATAAAGGTAGTAATGTAGGATTGGGAACAATTAATATTACTGCTATATCTGGAAATACAGTAACTTTCAAAGGCAACGGTGCCAATGGTGGAGGAACTGGCGGAACTGGAGCAGATTATACCCAAACAGCTTCTACAACCACCGCGCTAACAGCTAATACTTTTACGAGAACAGGATATAGTTTTGACCATTGGAACACAGCTGCCGATAACAGCGGGACATCTTATGCAAATGGTGCAAATTATGATTTCTTAGCTGACATGGACTTATTTGCACAATGGAGCATCAATCAATATAATGTTAGTTATGATATAAACGGAGGAACAGGAACAGCACCTACCACACAAACTGGAGACTATAATTCTAATATTACATTAGCAGACGATACTGGATTTTCGAGAGCAGGATATACTTTCACAGGATGGAATACAGCTTCTGACGGAAGTGGAACTTCCTATGCATCCGGCGGAAGTTTTACTATTCCTGCAAACAATACGAACTTGTTTGCGCAGTGGCAGTCCACATTACCATCTATAACAACAACAGGTTCCATAACCGCAATGACAGCAGAATATGGCAGCGTCTCCACAAATCGAAACTTTTCTTTTACGGGGGCTAATCTTATCGGGTCACAAATAACGGTAACACCACCGGCGGGATTTGAAATTGCTACAACTTCCGGAGGTACTTACTCCACTTCTTTGAATTATGCGATTTCAGGAGGAAGCGCAAGTGGAACGGTATATATTCGTTTGGCAAGTACCACAGATGTTGGAACTTATTCCGGAAATGTCAATTTAAGTGACGGAACAACCACTGCGAATATCTCAGTACCAAACAGCACAGTGACTCCAAAAGCCCTAACGATTACAGGTTTAACCGTTAACAATAAAGTTTACGACGGTAATACAACTGCCAGTTTAGGAGGCACTCCCGCACTGAATGGAATAGTCAATTCCGATGTCGTAAATCTTTCCGGTACTTATTCTGCCACATTCAATAATAAAAATGTCGGAAACAACAAAGCGGTAACCGTTTCCGGATATACAATTTCCGGTGCTGATGCGGGGAATTATACTTTAACGCAACCAATAGGATTGCAGGGAAATATTACTGCAAAAGCGTTAACAATATCGGCAGCTACCATAGCACCTAAAGTTTATGACGGAAACAATTCTACGGGAACTATTACGCCAGGCTCGCTATCCGGCTTGATTGGAACAGAAACCCTAACAGTAAGTGCAACCGGAACTTTTGCAGACGCAAACGTTGGAACAAATAAGCCTGCAAGCATTACCTACACATTGGAAAATGGAACAAATGACGGTTTGGCTACCAATTATTCATTGGCTAATGGAACAGGAAACGGTGACATTACGCCTGCTTCGCCCACCATCACGCCAGCTTCAATGAACCTTTCAATCGGATCTACAGCAAGTATATCTTCAAACTCCTCAGGAACGATGACTTTTACATCCCTAAATCCATCCGTAGCAAGTGTAGATGCTAGTGGATTGGTTACGGGAGTTGCGGCTGGTTCAACCACGATTAACCTGACACAAGCTGCGGCAGGAAATTATAGTGCTTGGTCTGGGAGTGTAACGGTGAATGTTAGCGAAATCACAATTGGCTCATGGGAAACAACAAGCAATGGAAATTGGCTAACAGCGGGATGGAGAAAGATGACATCAGATGGATGGGATAATAATCCAGGATCACCTCCAAGTGGAACAATAGATGAAATTAATATTTTACATAATATAAATTTTAACACTACTGGTTCTTGGAATCTCGCAAAATTAATTATTCAAAATGGAGGAATTCTGACTCATTCAAATACAAATGGCCTAACAGTTTCAAGCCTTTTGATTAAAACAAATGGTATTGTAAATCAAAACTCTTTACTAACAATTAGTGACTCAGGTATTTTTGAAATTGAAAATGGCGGTACCTTCAATGTTTCTTATTCTTCTAACCCATTAGCTCTATCACTATTTAGAGGCACTGAGGTTTTTCACCCTGATTCAAACTTTATCGTGAAAGATGTTAGCAATGGAAATTTCATTACAGCACAAAACGGATTCGGAGGGCTTTCAGCTACAGAATTTAATGGAATTGATGCATATTTTGGCAATCTCATTGTTGACTATTCTGGATCTGGAACATTTACGCTTTTCTCAAATGGTTTTAATGGAAATATTACGCATGGTAATTTAATTTTTCGTCGTGTAAATGGAAATATGCGTATGGCTACTAATAATTCTTTAGGCTCTTTTGTTGATCCTTTTATAATTGGTAAAGATTTAATTATTGAAAGTACTTTTTCTTCTGCCATTTCAATAAGAAATGACAACTACAATTCATTCTTAATAATTAAGGGGGATTTTATTAATAATTCTTCAAGTTGTAATTTCCGATATTATGCAGGTAGTTCATCAGATCTAACAATTACATTAGATATAGATGGAGACTTGTTTATTAATTATGGAAATTTTTATTTTCTACCTAGCTGAAATTCTAGTCAAAATTTCACACTTAATTTAAAAGGTAATCTTTTTATTTCCTCAAATTCTATATTTTCTAATCTTGTTACAAGCGACAACACCATGGCTAAGGTCAATTTTGTTGGTAATAGTGTTCAGACGATTGATATAGGTACAACTGCAACTACTGCAAATAATCGAACTTCATTTTTTGTTAATATGGGAGCACATGTTCAACTAATTAATCGAAATTTAGAACTAGGGACTAATTCTAGCTTTTCTGTTAAAAGCGGCGGAACATTAGACTTTGGATTCAATGCTTCCGATACCCCGCTTATAATCACCAATTCAGGGAATGGACAATCATTCATTGCCGAATCAGGATCAACGTTGAAAATTACGTCTCCGGATGGGATTACATCCACAGCAAATCTGGGTAATGTTCAAACACCTGTTGATAATCGGACTTTCAATGCTGGCGCAACTTATCACTATATAGGAAAGACACATCAGGCTACAGGTAATGGATTACCTGACGGAATCACAGGAAAAGTGATAGTAGATTTAGAAACCGATGCAACGGAAGAAAATTTAGATTTCACCTCTTCTGGAAATACTAAATTTAATAACTCAGGTATTTTAGAAATCAGAAAAGGAAAAGTTTTAGATGTCCCTAACAATGGTTTCAGAAACAATGTTGCAGAAAATGAAGACGGTGAGAGTGATGCTCAGAAAGGCAACATTGTAATGACTGGAGGAAGATATATTGTTTCAGGCTCTGGCACTAAACCATCTTTATCAGGAAGTTATACACTTTCTGCCGGAACTATAGAATTTGCCGGAACAGCAGCTACAAGAATCAGAACAAGCGTTCCTGCAAAACAATATTGGAACATTGATGTTTCCGGAACGAATGTTACAGCAGGCGGCAAAAATCTTATCGTAAATAATCTTGCTAAAGTTATTGTCACAGGTAATCTTACAATTCCCGCTACCGATGACAGTGCAACACCTTATGTCCTAACAGCAAAAAAAGGAATTCAGGTAGCCTCGGGTGCAACCGCTCTTTTTGAAAACAACGCCAATCTGATGCAGGATGCAGATGCTGTGAATAGTGGTGATATTTTAATGGAGAAAAATTTCAAATTCTCTCCTGAAAGAAACCAATACAACTTTGTAAATTCACCGGTAGTGGACCAGAACATCAGACAGATTTATGAAGGTAATCCGAGAGTTCAATTCTACAATGAACCAACAAATTACTTTATTTTTAACAATGACCCGGATCCCGGTTATACCCCTGGAGTTGGTCAAGCATTGAGAGAGCCAACTATCGAAGGAAACACCAACTCTACTCCTACCGCAGAATTCGAAGGCGTTCCTTTCAACGGAACTGTTATATTGTCAGGTTTAACAAATGGCAATACCGGTTTTCATTTAATTGGGAACCCCTATCCTTCACAATTGGATTTGAATAAATTATATGCCGACAATGCAGATTTGGAACCTAGATTTCTTTTTTGGGACAATCGTGGAAATACCCAAATAACGCAGTATGGGGATGGTTATAATGGTGATCATTATGCACGTTTCAATGCTGCCGCTCCTCCGGGAATAGGTACCGGAACCCCTGCGACAGGTACTTTAGATGAAGCTGAGCAGCGTACACCTAATGGACTTGTGGCTGTGGGATCGGCTGTGATGGCGAGATTAAAAGAATCAGTGGGAACAGGTACTATTACTTTGAACAATACTCAAAGAACAACAGGATCAAGCGTAAATTTCTTTGGAAAAACTAACCCATCCACTGAAATTGATAGGTATTGGCTCACTATGGAAACTCCAGATGGTTTGAATATTACAAATGCAATCGTTTACTTTGAAGGAGGAAATGACGAATATTCCTTTGACGACAGTAAAACTTCAAATGCATCTGATAATATTTATTCGGTAGTTGGTTTAAACAGATTAGCTATTCAAGGAAAATCGGCTTTCCAAATCAGTGATACCATAACTTTGGGCTATAAAGCGTTTAAAGATGGCATCCACTTCATTAAACTACACAAAAAGGAAGGAGTTTTCGCTGACGGAATCAACATCTTACTGATTGATTTAACAGATGAAACAGTTCATAATTTATCTCATGACCCATATAAGTTTTATACAGCTGTAGGACAATTCAATGATCGCTTCATCATCGTTTATGAAGAAGAAGAAATTGAAAATCCGGAAGATCCCGATGAGCCTATGGCCAATGTTGAGTTTGCCCCATCAGGGTTAAGGGTTTACAAACAGGCGGACCAAACCGTAATTCTAGCTGAAAATCAAGATTTAAAAGATTTACAGATTTTCAATCTTCAAGGACAATTATTGCTCAATCAAAAAGATATAAACAATAAATCTTATCGTTTTGATAATAATAGATTTGGCAAGCAAACCTTGTTATTGAGAGTAGAAACCCAAGATGGCAAAGCACATAATTTTAAAGTATTAACACACTAAGAGAAATGAAACGAATTACATTCATCATAATATTTCTATTTGGGTTTACCAATGCGCAGTTTTTTGAATCTCAATCAGAGAATCATCAAGAAAATATTGATTATTTTGACAATTCCGAGGCTAATTCTTCTGAACATATAACTTCTGATAGAACAGACCCAACAGGACCAGGTGATGATCCCGTCCCCATCGACAACTGGCTTTTTCTTTTGCCTTTGGCGGGAATAGCGGTAGGCGCTTATTTCTTGTCAAGGAAACAAAAAGTTGAGATTTAAATAATACCCAACCCGTCAAATAAGACGGGTTTTTTTATTGGGGTTCGCCTGGCCGTTTGCTTCGGAGAATGTCAGCAGGGAAACCAATAAGACATCTCGGGAAATCGGAGCGAATTTTGGTTTTTCATCGCCACAATAAATTAGCATTATTTAATTGGATAATTGGGAATATTTAATACATTTATCGTCTTGAGTGGCCTTCAATTTAAAAGGCAAAATCAATGCGCTGATTCTAATTTCATAAAGATGAAAATGAATTGAGTTGATTGATTTAGAGAATGTTAAAAACCCATCTAATTAACCTAAAAAAAATATGAGAAAAGATAATTAACACACACCACCATGAGGAACTCGCAAAGGAATGCTATGGAGATAGCATTGTTGGTAATTGCGTTTTTGGTTCAGGGAATGGCTTTTGCACAAACCCCGAAATCCCATCAACAGCAAATACTAAAACATGAGAACACCCTAACCCACCAACAAAATCCCGACCGAACCTTTCCTAAAATCCTAAAAAATCTTCCCCCTTTTGCTTCTTCCAAAAGCAAAGAGGAAGACATCTCTAAACGAAATATTTTTTCCAAACATTTCCGGAATGAAGATGGCAGCCACACCGCCATCATCGGCATTTCGCCCATCCATTATGAAAAAAATGGAGCTTTCCTGGAAATTGATCATCAAATCCTTTCCAATCCCGATTTCAAATATCCTCAAGCCAATACCACCAATCTTTTTGAATCTTATTATGGTGCCACCTCGCAGGATGGAATCAAAAATAAAACTGCAGAAGGTGAAGTGTTGGAGTTTCTAAATACCCAAATGTATTGGGAAACGAACGGACAAGCCGTTAACAGGCTCCAAAGCACTCCTAAAACCCTCAGAACCGACGGAAATAAAGCATATTACGATGGTATTTATGGCGAAATTTCTGCTGAATTTATCACACTCACAGGTAAAAGGAAATTAAATTACATCATACCGAACAAGCTGGGATTGGGACATATTCCCCAAAGTTCCGATTATTTAGTTTTCAGTGAAGACATCATCTTGCCATTTGGTTGGTCTGCACTTATTACCGAAGCCGGAATTCTCATAAAAAATCCTTCCGGAAAAGATATTTATTTATATGAAAAACCTGTTTCGACAGATGCTTCTCACGAATTATCCCCAGATTCCAACACGATTTATGAAACATTTCAAATAGGAAATACTTTGACCATCAGGACCAAAGTCAAAACATCCTGGTTGCTCCATCCTGAAAGAATATTTCCGGTAAAAGTGGATCCAACTATTCTTGTTTACCCCAACCTCACTACTTCCCGAACGGGTTATTGCACTCCTTCCAATGGTGAATACGGCAACATTCGGGTAGGTCACAGTAATCAGAATTATTACTATTACGGCTTTGCATCATTTGACACGAATTCCATTCCCGATACTGCTCCCATTACTTCTACTGTTTTGCATCAATATGTTGCCCAAGCAAATGATATGGGGACAGCAAGAGGAATCCATTTAAAACAATTCTTGGCCCTACCTACAAATTTCCAATCATTTTCTGATTTATTTATCGCATTCCTATATGAAACTCCCACTTATCAAACTGTTTCAAATTTAGAAACACTAGGATGGAGAAATATTACATTGGGAACCACGGCCAATCAGGATTTACAAAATCGTTTGCACCTCAATAATTTCACGATCAAATATATGCCTGTCGGTACATTTACCAACAACCAAAATATCACTATTTACGGCATGCCCGATCCCGATGGATTAAACAGAGAGCCTTATCTGGAAGTTACCTACACCGAAACAAGCAGACAACTCGTTGTTTCAGGTGCTTTTACCGGCGCTTCCCATACAGACGGCACACATCATATTGCCCCCAACTCTATTCTCACAGTTACGTCGGGAACCCGCGAGGGTTATGCCGTAACGGGATGGACCGGAACCGGAAGCGTTCCCCCTTCGGGCAATGGCGGATCTGCGAGCTTTGCAATTACTCAGAATTCTTCCATCAATTGGATTTGGGAAGAAGTGGGCTGCACAAATACAACCATTTGGAATGGAATGACTTGGTCAAACGGCATACCCAATAGTCCACACACAATGATTATTATCGACAACAACTTTGTGGCTAACACTTCCAATACGCTAAACCAAAAACTTGTAGGCTGTTCCTTTGAAATTTTAAGGGGAAATATTGTCATTCCAACTGGATATAGCATAATCATTGAAAATGAAATCGAAATTGAACCGGGCGTAAGTTTTACGCTTCAGGATGATGCGAATTTGATTCAAATCAATGAAGATGATGTTCAAAATACAGGACATATTTTGGTGGAACGGACTTTTAGATTTTCTCCTGAAAGAAATCAGTACAATTTTGTGAATTCTCCCGTAATCGGACAAAACATAAAAGAGATTTACAACGGCCAACCCAAAGCTCAATATTACCGGGAATCTACCAACTCTTTCGTATTTTTCAACGGTGATTATGTACCGGGAAGAGGCCAGGCTTTGAGCGAACCTTCCCCTTCAGATGAACAAAGTAATAAAACCACAGCTGTATTTGAGGGCGTACCGTTTAATGGTTCATTTACACTGGCTGAACTTTCCAATACCCATACAGGTTTTCATTTGGTCGGAAATCCTTATCCGTCGGCATTGGATTTGGACAGTTTGTATGTTCAAAATCCGGATTTGGAGCCTAGATTTCTTTTTTGGGACAATCGGGGAAATACCCAAATAACGCAGTATGGCGATGGTTATCAGGGACAACATTATGCCCAATACAATGCGGAATCCGGAACGGGAATTCCCGCAGCAGGCGTTGATTCAGATCTTTACAAAGTCCGTATTCCAAATGGTAAACTCGCTGTCGCTTCTGCCGTGATGACAAGATTGATTGATACCGTAACAATTGGCGAAATTCATTTAAATAATTCGCAGAGAACAACCGCTGAAACCCAAAAATTTTTTGGCAAAAACCTGACGCAGGAAAAAGACCGTTATTGGCTATCCCTCTCCACTCCTTCCCAAATGAGCATGATCAATGCAATTGTTTATTATGAAGGTGGAAAAGATGAATATGGCTGGGAAGACAGCAAAGCAAGCAGCAGTTCCGAAAATATTTATTCGATTCTGGGTAACCATAAATTATCAATTCAGGGAAAACCGGCGTTCAATATCAGCGACACCATACAATTAGGGTACAAAAGTTTTCAGTCCGGGACTTATAAAATTGACCTACATAAAACGGAAGGCGTTTTCAGCCATGATGTGAAAATTATTCTGATTGATTTAGAAAACGAAATTTCGCATAATTTAATCCAAGAAGGCGCTTATAAATTTAATTCTTCAGAAGGAACATTTGCAGAGCGATTCCTAATTGTTTACCAAATTTCTGAACAAGAAGACCCTGAAGATCCCGAAGATCCCGAAGAACCGGAAGAGCCTATGACGACCCTAGATTTTGAAGAAACAGGTTTAATTGTTTACAAACAAGGAAAGGAAACAGTCATATTTTCATCGAAATCCAAACTGGAAGATCTGAAGGTATTTAACCTCAACGGACAAATATTATTAAATCAAAAAAAGATTCAAACCGATACTTTCCGTTTCCACAATAACCGATTCGGAAAACAACCCATTCTACTAAAAGTCAAAACCATGGATGGAAAAACGCATAATCTGAAAATTATATCCCATTAAACAATGAGACAAATTACACTTATTATGCTGTTGGTTTTTGGATTTTCAAACGCACAATTTTTCCAGAATGATTCGTTTACCGATGAAACAAATACAGGTTTTTTCAGTCACACAAGAGAATCCATTCCTTTTAGTCAAATTTCTAGAGGGGTCGATGATGAATTCGAAAACCCAACCAATCCTGGAGAAGTTCCCATTAATGAATGGCAAATTATATTGGTCGGGGCAGCAATCGCTCTGGGTTACTATTGCACACACTTTAAAAAAAGTCAACAACCTTCAAAATAATCGAAATATTTATTATCAAACAGCCTTATTAACTATTTATTTGAATTAACATATACCTAAATCTTGGTATTTTTTAACATTGACTAAATACGGAAAAACCCATTACAGAGCATTTAAACCTACAATGCACTCCTACAAAGGAACTTCGCGATAAATTTTAACTGTTAAAGTTAAATAAACTGACAAGAATCATGTGACTTTGTCGATTAATTCAGTCTACTTTTGCACCCATACTGAGACGTCAGTTAGACCTATCCCATTCTACCTATTTTTTAACAACCAAAACACTATTTTACATGAAATCATTTTATGTGATGCTATTGCTTATGTCTTGTACATGGGTAAATGCTCAGGTAGGTATTAATACCGAAAATCCTCAAACAGAATTAGACATTAACGGGTCTTTACAGCTTCGGCAAGACTTAAATGTAGGCGGAACAGCTTCCACAACGGCAGATCCCGGCGTATTCGGACAAACGATTACTTCTCAGGGAAGCAATTCATCTGCTGAATGGAAAAGCTTGAAAGTTCCTTTTTTGGAAGACGGACAATTTCAATTGATTAATTCACATTCAAGAATTGACCAGGTTGGCATTTCATTTCCAACAGGTGCGGGTAACGGCGGAACCACCACAGAAATTGAAGATGATTTCAACGCTAGCAACTGGACGGTGATTGCAGGCCTAACTACTCCCATAGAAGTCAATAATGAGGACAATAAAATCTCCCTTATTTTTCAGGCAGGTGTAGAAGCTTCCAGAACCACTTCCACCAACCAGAACATTAAATTTCTTTGCGCTGCATTTTTCAACAATACGCTTCGTGCCCTGCGCGCCGATCAGTTAGACCTTATTCAAGACAAACAAAAAAACAAAGGACTTTACACCTTGGCCTATACTGTTTTGGACATTCCCGTTGGGACTTACGAGGTCAAAGTAGCCTGCCGAAAGATGAGTACCACTACCAATTCACTCAGACTCGCCATCGGAAGAAGTTCTGAAGGAAGCGGAAATACAGAAACCAATGCCTTTATGATGCAATCCGTTTTGAAAATAGATGTCATCGAGAAAGTATTTTACACCATCCAATAATCAAACATTATGAAAAAACTTACATCGTTTATATTTAGCTTACTCCTGACCGCTACTTTTGCGCAGGTAGGAATTGGAACTACATCCCCCCAAACTCTTTTGGATGTGAACGGAGAAATGACCGTACGCGATAAAATTTATGCCGGAGGCTCTGACATTGAATTGGGAAACCCGGGTGCACCGGGACAAGTTTTAGTTTCGGCAGGAAATGGCGAGGCGCCCATGTGGAAAAGCCTGAACGTCCCACGAATCAACGCCGGAGATTTCTATCTGATTTATACCAATGCCTTTTTTGACCAAACAGGACTATCTTTCTCAAGTGGAGAAGCTACTGGAGTGCAACTTTATACAAGAGGAACCGATATCAGCGCGATGACCGGATGGAAAACCATAACGGGACTCACTCAACCCTTCGAGGTTTACAGTGAAACCAATAAGATTTACATAACCTATGAAGCCGTCGTACAACTTGACGGAATGGGAACAGATACCGGAGTAGATTTTGCATGCGGTGTCTTCGTGGACAATAAACTGCAAGGCGTGCGAGTTGCTACCGCCAAAAGAGCTTCTGCCAACCATGCTTTTGCCACTTTTTTGATGGTGAATATTGCAGACCAGTTGACAGAAGGAGAGCACCAGGTAAAAGTGGCTTGCGCAAGAGTTCAGAACCTGAATTATACCGGCGGATTTACTGTAGGTCAAAGCTTGGAAGACAATATCAATGATTTCGTGGCCAAATCTTCTTTGAAAGTGGAAGTTTATGAAATTCCCGATACTTATGTGGACATAACCGAATAATCAACCTTAAAATTTAGAAAAAATGAAATACCTCAATAAATTATCTGCTTTTACAATTCTTTTTACCTTTCAATTAAATGCACAAGAAGTAGGAATTGGAACCGAAAATCCGCAGACTACCCTTGATGTTGCGGGAGATCTAAATGTTTCAAATGCCATACATCTGGGCGAAACGCCTGAGCCGGGAACTGCCGGGCAATTTATAACTTCAAATGGACCCGATGAAAAACCCGAATGGACCACCATTCGACTTCCTGCCGGAATGGGTGAAAGTTTTTCTCTGACCAATATGGATTCCTTTGCAGATACCGTAGGACAAGAATTTACATCTTCTTCTGCCGGAGATGCCAATCCGTATAATATGAATGACCCTTTAAACGCATCGGTGGGATGGACAGAATTTCCGGGACTTTCCAATTCCGTGACAATTTATAAAACCCAAAACAAAATCAATCTTCACCTTCAAACCGTAACCCAAATCATGGGTGGTTCGGGAACATTGCTCGCAAGTTTTGGTTGTGGATTTTTTATTAATGATAATCCGGCCGATAAAACAATTTTCAGATTGAAAGGAGTGCGTACCGATGTGATGATCGCGCCGGCTTCTTCCTATAAAATGTTCAATATGAATACCACCATTGAAAACCTTCCACCGGGCGAATACACCATCAAAACCGCTTGTATCAAACGAAACATTGGAGGATCCATCAGACTCGGAATCGGGAAAGCGCTTAACACAGCCACTTTGAGTTCCAGTATGGCGCAATCAACCTTGAACGTATATACGCTGGAAAAATATTAATTCAAAAAGGCATTGAATTTTACCTGCAATATTTATTCATAAAATGGAGAGCCTTCGGGCTCTTTTTACTTGCTTAAAGAAAGGTTTTTCCGATAACGAAATTTTAAATTCTAATCTGATATAAAAGTCTTTTATTAAAAGATAATTTTCGAATTCTCTAATTTCTTCTTCTGATTAAAAATCACCTAAGGACTTCTTTCAAATCAATTCCTCCGAAATTGGCTGAACTCATCATCAGAAAGACTTTACCTGATTTGTCGGTTTGATCCAAGAAAGATTTTAGTTCTTCCGAAGAAGTAAAGACTTTGATATTGGAATCGCCAAATGCCTCTTGAATATCGGAAGGTGAGATATAATCCATTCTTTTGATTTTCAGTGCTTCGGGATTATAATAAACAATTTTTTCGTCGGCTTTATCCAACGCACCTTTGTATTCCGACAAAAATTTCGGGTTGAGGCTGGAATAAGTATGCAGTTCCAGACAGGCGATGAGTTGTTTGTCGGGAAACTGTTCTTTTACAGCATTGGTTGTAGAAATCACTTTGCTGGGTGCATGGGCGAAATCTTTATAAGCCACAAATCCGGGTGTTCGGTTGATGAGTTCCAAACGCTTGGAAGCGCCTTTGAAAGTCTGAATGGCTTCGTAGAAATCATCGTCCATCACGCCGAGCTGATTACAGATGAGCCTTGCTCCTTCCAGATTATTGAGGTTGTGCTGCCCAAATATTTCCAATGGAACCGGACCTTCTTCAGTCGAAAGATAAGTCACGCCATTGTCAATGCTGAAATCGGGCGTGGAATAAGGAAATTTCTTCAGTGCTTTTTGGTTTTCTTCCACAACCTTTACCAAAGTTTCATCTTCGGAATTATAAATCAAAGCACCGCCGGGCGTAATGGAATCCACAAATAATTCAAACTGATGGACATAATTCTCAAAAGTCGGGAATACGTTTACGTGGTCCCAGGCGATCCCGCTGATGAGCGCGATATTGGGCTGGTACAATAAAATTTTCGGTCTTCTGTCAAGTGCTGAAGAAAGGTATTCGTCGCCTTCCATCACCATGAAATCGTTTTCTTCGGTCAGTTTTACCATCACATCAAAACCTTCCAGCTGTGCCCCGACCATATAATCCACTTCTTTTCCGTGGTAATGCAAGACATGAAGAATCATGGAAGTAATGGAAGTTTTACCATGCGAACCGGCAATGACCACACGCGTTTTGTCTTTTGACTGTTCGTATAAATATTCGGGATAAGAATAAATTTTCAGTCCGAGTTCCTGTGCGCGTAACATTTCGGGATTATCGGCATGTGCATGCATTCCGAGGATAACTGCATCGAGATCTTCGGTGATTTTTTCAGGGAACCATCCGGTTTCTTCGGGCAAAAGTCCGCGTTGTTTAAGTCGGCTTGCCGAAGGCTCAAAAATGGCATCGTCAGAACCGCTTACTTTATATCCTTTTTCGTGAAGCGCGATGGCCAGATTGTGCATAGCGCTACCTCCTATCGCAATGAAATGAACTTTTTGCATAATTTAATTTTTCGTCTTTAGAAATTCGGAATCTAACATCTTTTAACTGAAAAAATCCTGAGGCTCGCGGTCTTCTTTGATTTCTTCAATGGTTTTCACTTTCAGGAATTCAGGTGATTGTTCGATTGCGTCCATAATTTTTTTCATGATGGCATCGTAATCTTCATTTTCGAAATCAAAGTGTAAAGGTTCCTTGAAACGCATGGTTGCCTTTACGCCTGTTTTTTTGAGTTTCAGTCCTTTTTTGTCAAAAGCCCTGCGGAATCCGTCAATCACAACCGGTACTACAATGGGTTGGGTTTTCTTTACCAAAAGTGCAGTTCCTCGTCTTCCCGGAGCAAAAGCAGTGGTTGTTCCCTGCGGGAAAGTTACCACCCAGCCGTTTTCCAGAGCTTTCTCAATATTGGTTATTTCAGAAATATCAACTTTACGGTTTATATTTTTTCCGGCATCACGCCAAGTTCTTTTCACCATGATAGCGCCTGTGTAAGCAAATAATTTCGTCAGAAAATTATTTTTCATGGTTTCTTCTGCCGCAATATAATAGAAATCGGTTTTGGGATTCAGAAGATAAACCGGATTTTTGATGGTATCGACAAATCCGTTTTTCACACTGCAGAAAACGTGGTACATCGCAAATACATCGGCAAAATAAGTCTGGTGATTGGAAACGAATAAAACATTTGAATTCGGTAAATCAACAAGGTGTTTAGTTCCTGATACTCTGAGTTTGTTGTAACCGTTGTAGCGGTTATAGGTAAATGCGCCAAAGAGGAAAATCAATGACCTTTTGAGAAAATACAAGTGGCCGAAAGCATCTCTGTACACATTTTTCTTTACTGCTTTTTGTTTCGCCATTACTGATTCGTAGTTATTTGAACTGCAAATTTAAAGTTTTTCCATCAATGCACCGAATTCACTTAAAATCATTGCGGTCGCACCCCATATATAGGCATCTTCACCCAATTCATAACCCGGAATATCCACCAAGTATTCCGAGAATTTTCTTTCAAAAGTAATCGGTTGAGCTGCCATAAAGGCTTCCAGATTAAGCGGAACAATTTCGGCAACTTCATTGTCGTCTGGTAAAAATTCAGGAGAACCATGATGAAGCGCAATGAAAGGATAAACCAGGAAATTACTTGGCGGAATGTATAATTCGGTTAACTGACCGATGATTTCAATATTGTCTTCTTCCACCCCGAGTTCTTCCACCGTTTCGCGCAACGCGGTATAGGAAAGATTGATGTCTTCGGGCTCAAAGGCACCACCGGGAAGCGAAAACTGGTTGGAATGAACGCCTTCGTAGGTATGACGAAGCGTCACCGGAAATTCTATTTCGCCTTCTTCATTTTCATACAAAAGAATCATAACGGCGGCAATACGCGGATTTGTCTTTTTGATTTCTTCTAAATCATAATTTTCCCGATAAGGTGGTGAAAGCCGAAGTTGGGCTTCAATTCCGGGAAGTTCAGATTCGTAGTTTTCTAATTTATCTTTTAATTCGTCTAAATACAATGCGTTATTTTTTGTCAAATTTAGGGATTTTGAAGAACTGCTGCGCAGCTTTCAAGTTTAATGTTTGAGGTTTCAAGTTTAAGGTTTCAGGTTTAAAGTTCAACCACTCAATCACACAACCACTCAAAGCTTCTGCGTATAATAATTAAAATCTTTCATTACGGTGTCGATAAATTCCACATCGGACTGATCGGCTTTGACATCCATGACATTTTCAAGTTTATTACGAAGGCGTTTTAATGTGGTGTAATCACGGTTCTTTCGTGCGATGACAAATGTATCTTTGATGATGCGGGCATCGTTGTCGGTAAGGCGCATAACCTGACTGTAGCGCGGCACATAGGTTTCCTTTATTTCTTCGAGAATCGTGATGTCGATGGAATGTTTTTCCCGAAGTTTCAAAACGGTAGTCCCGGCTACGATATCGCCGAGTCTTTGGGCGTTTTTGGTTCTGATAATCAGAAAAAAGGCCACCAGTCCGGACATCATCAAAAGCATTCCAGCGAGAATAACTGCTGTTTCTTCTCCGAAAATCGGAATAAAGAAAAGCAACATAAAACTTCCTGTCCAGAAGTCGATGAGCCTGAAAGCCCAGCGTGTAAAATATTCGGTAAATCCGGCGCGGTATCCATTGAGTTTTACGACTTTGATTTTACAAATCAGTTTCCCCAAAGTCTGTCCGTTGAAAAGAGTTTCGGTCCAGAGCGAATAAAAAAGAGCGGGAAAAAGTAAGATCGTGAACAAGATGTCGAGAAATACATTGGAATCATTGTACAAACCGGAATCTTCAAAAACACCTGCGTCCACTCCGAAAATGCGGTAAAAAGTGGAAGACATCGCCCAGATATAAACCCAAATAAAAACTATATCCAGCAGAAAAGCGGCAAGTC
>JAEWHB010000239.1 GCA_023388015.1 Bacteroidota bacterium | reverse complement strand
TGAAATCAAAATCTTTTAGCGTTCAGGCAGCTTCGGCAGCCGGAATTCTGAGAATCGACCCTTCCAAAACTGCTGAACTTGCTTCGCTTGAAGACGAGGTTTTGGCTACGAATCCTAAATTAATTGGTGAATTACTTCCAACTTGGATTGCCAACAACGATAAATCCAAACTAAAGGTCGCTGCCGAATCTGTTGCTTTCTTTTTGTTTACCAAATATGAAGACCCTGTTTTGGGAGGCAAACTTGAAGAAGGATTCAAATGGGTTTTGAGTTCAGACGATATGAATTCAACCAAAAAAGTAGCTTCCACCTATAAACAAGTTCACAAATATTACGGAAAAGACAATCCGCAACTGGGTATGATGTTCAGAAATCTATTGGACCAGGCCATCAATTTGAAAGTAAAAACCAATCAGAATGCTCCTTCCAAAAATCTGGAAGAGCAAATTAAAATTCTGACCGATGCAAAAGAATCGATTAAATAATTTTGAAAGTTAAATTCAGAGGATGGTAATTCGTCCTCTGATTTAATTTTCTATGAAAACTTTAAAAATAATACTTTGAATTTCAAACTTACCGTCATAGTCGCCAAAGCGGAAAACAACGTCATCGGCAATGAAAATCAGTTGATCTGGCATTTGCCGAATGATTTGAAACATTTCAAAAATCTGACGTCCGGCCATCCGATTATCATGGGCAGAAAAACCTTTGAGTCCATCGGCAAACCGCTTCCCAACCGAACAAACATTGTCATCACAAGAAATTCAAATTGGAATGCTGATGGTGTTTTGATTGCGAACTCTTTGGAACAAGCCATTGAAAAAGCAAAGGAATTCGATTCAGAAATCTTCATAATCGGCGGAGGAAATATTTACGAACAAGCGATGGATTGGGCAGACGCATTAGAAGTCACAGAAGTTCATCATTCGTTTGAAGGCGATACGAAGTTTCCGGAAATCGATCTTAGTGTCTGGAAAGAAACTTCAAGAGAAAAATTCGGGAAAGATGAGAAACATTTATTTGAATATTCATTTGTCCGTTTTGAAAGAAAATGATGTACGAAGTTTAAATTAGTTATAAAACAAACCCTAAAACCCTCCCACTCAAACCGGCGGAGCCAATAAAGTAAACGGGTACCACGGAATATTTCGAAGTATGCCATACAAAATCAGAATTCCAAAAAGCGAATAAACAAACCAGTTTTTATATAGAATTTTAATTCGATAATTTGTATTAAACAATAAATTAGAACCCCAAATTCCGGAAATATAAACTACGAAAGGTAAGCTCAGAAACAATAAAGGATTATATCGAAAAGCTTCTTCAAAATTAAAATGTAACAAATTGTGAATCAATCGCTGGGAACCACATCCAGGGCAATTCAATCCCAAAACTGTCTTGGAAGGACAAGATACGAAAGGGTCGTTCTCATCAGAAGGATTGAACGTATAATAATAATATAAAAAAGCCCCACCAATGAGTATGATGAGGCATATTTTTAAAATTTTCATTGCTTTAGTATCCTGAATAACCATCCATTGCGGCTCCGCCTACTCCCAATACTACAATAAAAATAATATAAAGAACCGCGAAAACCAACCCAACGATTGCTCCCCATGTTGCAAATTTCTTGGCGTCGGCAGAAGCCTTGTGAGCTCCTTCGTAGTCACCTTGCGCCCATTTCTTGTTTACTTCAGTTGATTTGATAATGGATATGATTCCAAGTGGCAAACAGCACAAAAGTGTACACAGTATTGCCCAAACCAAATAATTTTCCGGTGGTGATTGTACGTCGCCCGGTCTGATGTTGTCATGATTTTCCATAAAAATAATTAGTTAAAGGTTTTTATTCTTACGAATTTAATAAATTCCTTTTTAGCAATCTGATTTTAATTTGTAAATTTTACAATGACAATTTAAAGGCTAATGAGTTGTTTTGATTTCTTTCGGATTGTGCTTGTATTTAAACACAATCGCAAATAAAATAGTGATAATCAACGCATAAACCGCAAAAATATACCAGGAAGTCGTCCAGCCTTCAAGCTGGGCAACCGAATCGGTTTGCGAATAAACAAAATGATTCACGACTTCTCCTGCCGCAAGCATCCCGATGGTGGCGCCAAATCCATTGGTCATCATCATAAATACACCCTGCGCACTCGAGCGCATACTTTTATCGGTTTCTTTGTCCACAAAAAGTGAACCCGAAACATTGAAAAAATCAAAAGCGATTCCATACACAATCATCGACAAAACAAACATCCAAACGCCCGTTCCCGGATTTCCGACACCAAAAAGTGCAAATCGCAGGAACCAAGCAAACATCGCCAGTAACATTACTTTTTTTATTCCAAACCTTTTTAGGAAAAAAGGAATCAGCAAAATACAAAGCGTTTCCGAAACTTGTGAAAGCGAAATCAAAGCATTCGCATTGTTGGCTCCCCAAGTATTTGCATATTCGGGAATTTCTTTAAAACTCGTGATAAACGGATTAGCATATCCGTTTGTAATTTGGAGCGAAACCCCCAAAAACATAGAGAAAACAAAGAAAATCGCCATCTTTTTGTCTTTGAAAAGACTGAAGGCTTTCAACCCGAGGGCATCGTACAAAGTTCGCTTTTCGCCAGAATTGACCACGGCAACTTTTGGAAGTGTGAACGAATAGAAAAAGAGCATCAGCCCTAAAATTCCCGAAACAAAAAACTGGCTGTAACTATTTTGGAAACTCGGGAAATCATTTTGATTCGAAAAATTAAATCCAAATTGTCCACCCGGTGTGCCTGCGAAATTCACAAAAAGCATCGCACAGATAAACCCGACCGTTCCCATTGTACGAATCGGAGGAAAAGCCTTAATCGTATCATACCCATTATTGGTCAAAACGCCATAGGCAACCGAATTCGAAAGTGCAATTGTAGGCATATAAAATGCAACACTTATCGAATACAGTGTAAATAAAGTCCCGAATTCCGCTTCAGCACCCCTATTCATACCGTAATATCCGGCTGCAACGATGAAAATTGCCGCAACGGCATGGCAGATTCCTAAAAGTCTTTGCGCCGGAATCCATCGGTCAGCAACAATCCCTAAAATGGCCGGCATGAAAATCGAAACAATTCCCTGCATTGCATAAAAAAGTCCGATTTTTGGTCCTAAACCAATCGAACCCAAATAATTCCCCATAGAAGTCAGATATGCACCCCAAACAGCAAACTGCAGGAAGTTCATAATGACCAATCGTAAATTTATCGACATATAATGTGTAGTGTTAATTAACGTTTATCTAGTTCGTCACGCAGACGCGCGGCCAGTTCGTAGTCCTCATTTTTGACCGCTTCTTTCATTTCTATTTCAAGCTCTTCTTTGGTTTTGGAGGAAAAATCAAATCGCTTTTCTTGTTTGGCAACCTCTTTTTCAATTTCTCTGATGGCACTCGCAATGCTTTTTTCTTCTTTTTCCTGAACTTCCAAATGAATTCCGGCTTTTTCCATCACTTTTTCCAAAGCATAAATCGGGGCATCAAAACGGATGGCAAGTGCAATGGCATCAGAAGTTCGAGAATCAATTTCCTCTTCTCTTCCGTCCTTGTCTTCCATTAAAATATTCGAATAAAAAACGCCGTCTTCAAGTTTGTGAATGAATACACCTTTCACAAAAAAATGAAAAGCCCTGCCCATCGAAACAAATAAATCATGGGTCAAAGGCCGCGGTGTACGAATGTCCTTTTCAAGCGCCAATGCAATCGACTGAGCTTCAAAGCTTCCTATGATGATGGGCAATTTTCGCTGTCCCAATTCTTCCTCTAAAATCAAGGCATAAGCACCCGTTTGGGTTTGGCTGTAAGAAATGCCTTTTATGTTTAGTTTCACCAAATTCTCCATCAGGCTGTAAATCTAATAAAATCTACAATTTAGGGAAATTATTTTAGTCATTAAAATCA
>JAEWHB010000208.1 GCA_023388015.1 Bacteroidota bacterium | reverse complement strand
AACTTGGTTCTACGCTGTCAGGGTATTTTTTGTACTGCTCATACAGCTCACTTATGTATTCAGAGTGTATGGCGTTTAAAAATGAAAATCTCTCCATTATTAATTATGACTCTTGTGAGAATTAGCTTACAAATTTAGCACATTTCACACGTTAAAAAAACAGGAAAGGATATTTTCTTTAGTTTGAATGAATTTACTACGAATTTTTAAAAATCGGCTTAAAATATTTTGAGCATTTACCCCTGAAATGTCTGATTAAATTTTGCTTTCATAACCTAATGCTCCTGAAGGACAAACATCAATTTGGGCTTTTAATTCTTCAATAGTAGCATCTTCAGGCGTAATCCAGGGACGTTCTTTCGGATTATAAACATGGGGAAGTCTTTTAACGCAAACACCGGCATGGATACATTTGGAAGGTGTCCATAAAATGGTGAAATTATCGTCTTTTTTGTAGGATTTTGTTTCCATTTGAATTGAATAAGAAATTATTTTTCTTTCGGAATCACCAAAAGCGGAACTCTCGAATGTTTGATTACATCACTTGCCACACTTCCAATGAACATATTATATAAGGCGTTATGCCCCAAAGAACCGATGACAATCAAATCCACATTTAGGTCTTTTGCTTCCTGCACGATGATATCGGCCGGGATTCCTTGTTTTACAATGGTTTCACATTTGATGCCTCTGGCTTCAATTTCCGATTTTAATCCACTCATCTGTTCTGCTTCCTCGTTAAGTGCAGTTTGCTCAAGTTCCGGTAAATAAGTAAATCCGGTTTCACTTACGATGACCCCAATGTCAAGCGTAGCCACGTGAATCAGATAAATTTCGCCATTTACGAGTTTTGCGTGATCAATGGCCT
The DNA here is from genome assembly GCA_023388015.1 of Bacteroidota bacterium. Taxonomy (GTDB): domain Bacteria; phylum Bacteroidota; class Bacteroidia; order Flavobacteriales; family Weeksellaceae; genus Moheibacter. The sequence continues at coordinate 6,864 of JAEWHB010000208.1, read as the reverse complement.
TGGTAATAACGGTTTGGTTGAAGTCGGAAAAGTCAATGGGAACTAAAATTTTTTGTGACATAGCCGAAGTTTTAAATTTCTTTAAAGTTACGTTATTTCACCTGAACCTCAAAAACTTTTCGTTCGTGCATCCAGCCTTCCAGCAAATCGTTTTCCTCAACACGGCCAACTCCGGCAGGCGTTCCGGTATAAATCAAATCGCCGGTTTTTAGTGTAAAATATTTAGAAACTTCTGAAATAATTTTGGCGAAATCATGAATCATATCCCGGGTGTTTCCTTGCTGAACTGTCGTTTTATTTTTGTCCAATCTGAATTCCAGATTTTCTAAGTCAAATTCACTTTTATCGAAAAAATCGCCTACAACTGCGGAATTATCAAATGCCTTTGAAATTTCCCACGGATGTCCTTTTTCTTTTAATTGAGATTGCAAATCACGAGCTGTAAAATCAATCCCGATCGAAATCTGTTCAAAATAATTCAATGCAAATTCAGGTTGAATATATTTTCCGGGTTTTGATATTTTTAAAACTATTTCTGCTTCATACTGAATGTTTTGGCTAAATTCGGGTAAATAAAAATCTCTATCTTTTTGTAAAAGCGCCGTGTCTGGCTTTAAAAAAAATACAGGACTTTCAGGAATTTCATTATTTAATTCTTTGGCGTGTTCGGCGTAATTTCTTGCAATACAGATAATTTTCATGTCGCTTTTTAAAAATAAATTCAAAATTATTATTTAAAATCAATTTTATTCATAATCCATAAGAATTTTTAAATTTTAATCACAATTGGGTAGTTTGCAGTTAATGTTTAATTTTGTGTCGAATTCAATGAATTTTGAAATGAAAATTAGGCCATTATTTATCCTATTATCAATCAGTATTTCGGTATTACTGATTGTTATTTCCTTCTTTTGGAAACCAATTCTTTGGTTTTTCGTGATTATAGCGCCCCTTATTTTATTGGGGATCATAGATTTAAACCAGAAAAAACATGCGATCAGACGGAATTTCCCGGTCATCGGGCGTCTTCGTTATTTTTTGGAGAGCATACGGCCGGAAATCATGCAGTATTTCGTGGAAAATGACCGCGACGGAAGACCACTGGATCGTGTAATGCGAAGCATGGTTTACCAACGAGCTAAAAATGTAACAGATACAGTTCCGTTCGGGACGCAAATGGATATTTACGAACCGGGATATGAGTGGATGAATCATTCCATGTATGCCGGAAGAGTGAAAGTAGATGAAGATCCACGAATTATGATTGGTGGTGAACATTGTACACAACCTTATTCGGCAAGTTTGTTGAATATTTCAGCTATGAGTTTTGGTTCTTTGAGCAAAAACGCTGTTTTAGCATTAAATAAAGGTTCTAAACTTGGACGCTTTGCACACAATACCGGAGAAGGAGGCGTGAGTCCTTATCACCTTGAGCCGGGCGGAGATTTGATTTGGCAGGTGGGAACAGGTTATTTTGGTTGTCGTGCTGACAACGGTAAATTTTCTCCCGAAAAATTTGAAAAAACAGCTGCTCATCCCAATATAAAAATGATTGAGTTGAAAATCTCTCAAGGTGCAAAACCGGGTCATGGAGGGATTCTTCCGGCAAGTAAAAATACACCGGAAATTGCAGCCATTCGTGGGGTGGTACCTCATACAGAAGTAGATTCACCTCCTTCGCATTCAGCGTTTAAGGATGCAGAAGGTTTATTGAAACTAATTCATCAAATGCGGGAATTATCAGGTGGAAAACCGATTGGATTTAAAATGTGTATCGGGCGAAAAGAAGAGTTTGTTGAAATTTGCGAAGCAATGGTAAAAACCGGACTGAAACCTGACTTCATCACCATTGACGGTGGAGAAGGAGGTACTGGGGCCGCTCCTGTAGAATTTTCCAATTCGCTTGGGATGCCTTTGCTAGATGGACTTGCTTTTGCAGTTGATACTTTGCGTGGATATGCTTTGAAAGAAGACATCAAAGTTATTGCATCCGGAAAAATCATCAGTAGTTTTCACATTGCACGCGTTCTTGCTATAGGAGCAGATTTGTGCAGTAGCGCACGCGCTATGATGCTGGCTGTAGGCTGTATTCAGGCTTTGCAATGTAATAAAAACACTTGTCCTGCCGGAGTCGCTACACAAGACCCTGATTTGGTCAAAGGTCTGGATGTGGAAGATAAAGCATTGAGAACTTACAATTTCCATAAAAATACAATGAAGAGTTTTGGAGAATTGATTTCTGCCGCAGGCTTGGTTCACCATAGCGAAATCGACAGGACTTATATAAACCTAAGGGCCGAAGTAAATTGTGTTATGCGTTATGATGAATTGTATCCGGAAGTGGCAGAAGGCGCTTATCTGGACAGAATCAAAGACCATACACCCGCTTAAGAATATGTCAAATCAATATATCACAATAGATCAGGCCGTTCAGAAAATTGAACAGGCAAATGATTTATTCATCAAAAACAAAGCAAATTTCAGACACCGTCCGGGGGATAAAATCCGGAAAGTCGGCGAAATTTTGCTGAAAAACAAACAGGAATATGCAAGAGTGATTTCGGAAGAAATGGGTAAACCTGTTTTTGAATCCATTGCCGAAATTGAAAAATCCGCACTGAACTGTGAGTTCTATGCCGAACATGCCGATGAATTCTTGAAAGACCGAAAATATTCCACCGACCGATACGACGCTACCGTTCGGTATGAACCCTTGGGTGTAATTCTAGGTGTGATGCCTTGGAATTTCCCGTTTTGGCAGGTCTTCCGTTTTGCGGTTCCTACCATTCTCGCGGGAAATACAATTGTGGTTAAACACGCGAGCAATGTTCCAAAATCGGCTCAAATCATTGAAGAAATATTTCTGGAAGCGGGTTTTGACGAAGGATTTTATTTCAATTTACCGTTGGAAAGTAAACATATTCAAGCCGTGATTGAACATCCTTTTATCAAAGCGGTTTCGCTTACCGGAAGTGAAAAAGCCGGTTCATCTGTTGCATCTATTGCCGGAAAAGAAATCAAAAAATCTGTTTTGGAACTGGGCGGAAGTAATGCTTTCATCATTATGGACGATGCCGATTTGGATAAAATCATCGACAAAGCCATCAATGCACGTTATCGAAATGCCGGACAAAGTTGCATCGCAGCCAAACGTTTTCTGGTTCAGGAAGGAATTTATGAGAAGTTTTTAGAGAAATTTACACCCAAAGTAAAAGCTTTGAAAATGGGCGATCCTTTTGATGAATCAACGGAAATTGGACCGCTTGCAAGAATCGATTTGGCCGAAGAACTCGAAGAACAAGTCAATAAATCGGTAGAAATGGGCGCCAAAATTTTGGTCGGCGGAAAGCGTAAAGATGCTTTTTATGAACCAAGTATTTTGACCGAAGTTACTCCTGAAATGCCAGTATTTAAAGAAGAAACTTTCGGACCGGTTGCAGTTGTCTCAAAAATAAAAACATTTGAAGAGGCAGTTGAGTTAAGCAATCTAACTACTTTTGGATTAGGTGTTTCCATTTGCTCTGAGAACGTTGATAAATATACCGATAAAGCCCATTTATTTGAAGAAGGCGCCGTGTTTTTTAATGAACTGGTTCGTTCAGATCCGAAACTTCCATTTGGAGGCGTTAAGAAATCAGGATTTGGAAGAGAGCTTTCAGAGGATGGTATTCGCGAATTTGTAAATACCAAAACCATCGTCGTTTCAAAAAATTAGAAAAAATAATTCATCCATAAACAGAACCTCAGAATTTAGATTTTGAGGTTTTTTTATGGAAAATTTCGACTAAATTTAAATCCTAAATCAAATTTATGGATTTACATTCCGGATTGCCTTTTTGGATCGTTAAAAATGAACTTTTCAATTATTATAATCCATTAAGAAAAAACCACAAAACCGAAGTTGCAGTGATTGGTTCCGGAATTACGGGTGCGCTTGTGGCGCATGAACTTTGCAAAGCCGGAATAAAATGTACTGTTTTTGATAAACGAACCATTGCAACCGGAAGTACTGCAGCGAGTAGCGCTCAGCTTCAATATGAAATCGATGTTCCGCTCTGTGAAATGAAAGAGAAAGTAGGCGAGGAGACAGCTGCAAAAGCTTATCACGCAAGTTTGCAATCGATTAAAGACATCGAGAAAGTATTAAAAGAAACCAATGTGGATGCAGGTTTTGAAATCCTTTCAAGTCTTTGGTTGGCTTCGTTCAAAAAAGACATTAAATTATTGGAAAGAGAATTTGAAATTCGGCAAAAACACGGTTTACCTGTTGAGTTTCTTGACGATAAAAAACTCAAATCCCAACACAAATTGAACTATCCGGCAGCTTTAAAAAACAAAGAAGCCGCGATGATGGACACTTATTCAGCCGCTACAAAACTCCTGAAATTTCATTTGGACAAAAAGGAATTAGAACTTTATTCGCATACCGAAATCGTTAAATGGAAAGAAGTCAAAAACGGTTATGAATTGGAAACTCACGAAGGCAAAAAAGTTCAATGTAAATATGTGGTGATTGCTGCGGGATTTGAAGCGGGGCAGTTTTTACCCAGAAATGTGATGAAACTGATTTCAACTTACGTTTTGGTTTCCTATCCGGTTGCAGAAAAAGAATTATGGCCGGAACGAAGCCTGATTTGGGAAACAAATTCTCCTTATGTTTATATGCGAACCACGTCTGATAATCGAATGATGATTGGAGGAGAAGACGAGGATTTCAGGGACCCGGTGCGAAGAGACAGTTTGCTTCGTGAGAAAATTCAGAAACTCGAGAAGAAATTCAGAAAAATATATCCGGATATTCCGTTTACAACCGATATGGCCTGGTGCGGAACTTTCAGTTCAACCGATGACGGGTTGCCTTACATCGGCACTTGGCCGGGCAAAGACCGAATGTTTTTTGCGCTTGGATATGGCGGTAATGGCATCACATTCAGTATGATTGCGGCGCAAATCATTGCCAATGAATTGTCAGGAAAAAAGGATGAAAGAGCGAAAATTTTTAAGTTTGACCGCTGATTACAGCTGTAATAATTCCATTTTTTTGCGACAACGCTCAATGTCGGTTTTGATTTGATCTAATTTTTCGAGATTGTTCTGCATGGGGATGATTTCCTTGTATTTCGCAATTGCTTCCTCAAATCTTCCCGTGTATTCAAGCATATAAGCCCATTCGGTATAAAGTGAAATTTTATTGATTCCCACGACATCCTTTGCTTTTTCGATGTGCGTTTCTGCCTCTGCACCACGCAATTCAGTGTTGAGAAGGTACAATAAATTGATGTAAGGAGCCGGATAATCGGGCGAGAAATCCATTGCTTGTTTATAAAGACGTTCGGCTTCGCGAAATCTTTTTTCTTTGGTTTCGTAAATCCAGCCGATATGGTTGTAAGCCTTTCCAAATCGAGGTTCTTCTTCAATTATTCTGAAAAGTATTGCTTTTGCTTCTTCAAATTCAGTGTCGGCAATCAGCTGATCGGCAAGTCTGAAATCCGCTTCCAAATGTTCTAATCGTTCATCCATCGGAGTGAAATTAATTTATTCGTAAATATAAGATTTATTCGAATTTCAAAACTTCATCAATACAAAAATCCCTGCCCGAAAATTCCGGCAGAGATTCCTTCTGAAACAAAATATCTGAGTTAAGATTCACTTTAATTGGCATCAATTACATCACCGGATCCGCCCGATGAAGCTTTGATTTTGTTGGGCTTTCCTTTGTAATGAATATCTCCGGAACCGGCAACAGAAGCGGTTAAACTTTCATTAACAGTCAGTTTTGTGTCGCCCGACCCGGAAACCGAAATTTCAGCATCCTGGGTTTTAAGTCCGAAGGCATTGATATCGCCTGAACCTGAAATCCCCACTTTAAATCGGTTGGCATTTCCTTCAAGACTAATGTTTCCTGAACCGGAAATTGCTGCATTTACATTTTGAGCTGAAACTTTGGCGTCAATATCACCGGAACCACTGATGGCTGCAGAAAAATTATCGACTTTTTGAACGCCGTTGGCCGTAATTGTTCCTGATCCGGAAAGTCCCAATGATTTCAGATTTTGGGCATTGAAAATAATTCTGACCGGACGTGAAGTTGTGAAGAAATTAAATCCTTTTTTATGCTGAATTACCAGCGTATTTTCCTGAATTTCAACTTCAATTTTATCAAGAATATTGGATTCGCCTTCCAGTTTTATTTTCCCATCCTGAGGCGCATCTTTTATAATAATTTCAAAAGCGCCTGCCGATTCTACTGCATTGAAATTCTTGCTTAGATTTCGGGTTTCATTGATTATTTGACCGTTTCCTCTTACGCCTTCCTGCGCACAGGAAATCATTGAGAGGCCAAAAAATGCGGTGATGATAAATGTTTTCATAATTATTTGATTTCTGATTATTTAATTTTTGCGCTTCCGTAATTCATATTGATCAATACTTCTCCAGATCCGTCTCCGGCTTTGCCTTCGTAGGATTTGACTACGGATTTTTCGATTTGTTTTGACATATTCACGTTGGATGGAAATTTCATTCCGCCGTATTTAAAGTTTCCGGTAAGTGTATATCCGGCTCCGGAATCCATCCCGATTGAAACATCGGAATAATCAGCGCCAATCGAGATTTTATTGAATCCTTTTCTCACATTTCCGATGGCAATTGAACCATAACTCATAGATGAAACAAAACTAGTTTGTACATTGTTGATTTTCAGATTTGTATATTCAGATACACTTGAAACCGAGCCGGCTTGTTCAATGAAAAGATTTCCATAATCCATACTGCTGACCAAATCGGAAATCTGACCGATGGTTACATCGCTGTAATCCGCATTGAGATTGATAACTTCAGATTTTGAAATATTGATCCGGCTGT
>JAEWHB010000188.1 GCA_023388015.1 Bacteroidota bacterium | reverse complement strand
ACACATATCCTCAAAAAATCTTCAAATACTTTGGAGTGCTAGCTTTGATATTTGGAGTGGTTTCCTGTGCTTCATCTCAATCAACTGCAGCTGCAAGTGGGGAAACTGACGGTGTTTATTATAGTCCCTCAAAAGATGGACAGGTAGAATATGCTGATAGTCAAGATGCAAATTCATATGATATTCAAGTTGGAAGTCCTTATTTCGATGCAAATGGAAATGGTGCAGAAGACTTTTATTATGAGGAAACGACTGCTCAAACACAATCTGCTCAAAATGTAAATGTATATAGTGGGGGAAGTTATGTAACTTCTAGTGGCACCACAGATTGGGGAAGATATGACGGATTGGATATTACGATCAACAATTACGGCTGGAGTAATCCTTGGTGGGGTTATAATTCCTGGGGTTGGGGCGGTTGGTACAGTTCCTGGAGATTTGGAAGCTATTGGGGTAATCCTTATTGGGGTGGTTATCCTTACGCTGGTTGGGGCGGTTGGTATGGTTATGGTTACAATCCTTATTGGGGCAACCCATATTGGGGTGGTTACCACGGATATTATGGTTATGGCGGATATTATGGTTACGGTGGTTATTACGGCCATCACGGATATCCCGGATACTATTATCGTGGAACTTCAGTGAATCCAGGTGCGCGTCCGGGAAGTTATTTTTCTTATGGAACTCCTTATCGGAATAATTCAGCATTCAGAACGAGTAATTCTATTGGCTTAAGAGGTGATAACCGCGCAATTCGAGATGGAAATTCATCTGTAAGAAATAATAATCTTCGTAGTGAAAGTACAACTAGACCTATTAGAAATGTAAGAGATAATGTGACATCACAAAGTACGGGAAACACACCTGTTAGATCTACCCGAAGCACTTCTGTTGATAATAGCGTAAGAACTGATAATAATTCAAATGTAGTTCGTCCGGTGCGTCAGACTCCACCTGCTAACGTAAGACCAAATGCCCCGATTCGCACAAATGACAATATCAGAACGAATTCGAACATTCGCACCAATACGAATTCTAATATCAGATCCAATTCAAATTCCAATATTAGAGGAAATTCTAATTCAAATATCAGATCCAATTCGAACTCAAATATTCGATCCAACTCAAATAGCACTCCTTCGAGAAGCAGTTCCAATATGAATTCTTCTTCCCCAAGCAGAAGCTCATCATCAGGAGGTGGAATCAGAAGTGGTGGTAGAAGATAATCAAAGATTTTTAGAGATAAATTTAGCATGAAAAAAATACTTGCAGGATTGATGGTCGTGTCCGGGATGGTTCACGGCCAGACAGTTCAGGACATAAATTCCGTATCGGCTTATTCAAATGAAATCAATGCCGGAAGCGCACGCTACATGGGGATGGGTGGCGCAATGGGTGCCTTGGGTGGCGATATTTCGTCAGTTGAACAAAATCCGGCTGGTTTGGCGGTTGCGATTGCTTCTGATGTCAATGTGACACTTGGAATTAATTCTTATAAAAACGAAACAAAATTCGGAAATACTTTTGAGTCCGATGATAATTCAGCCATGTTTCAAAATGTAGGCGGAACTTTTGTTTTCCATAATCCGAACAGTGCGTGGAATCGTTTTGCAATCGGAATTAAATATTCACAACAATCACTGGATAATTGGATCCGTTTGGGACGAAACGAAAATATAACCGGAACTTATTTGACCAATGAAGATCCGGAAGAATATACCACTTACGTGATGAATGGATACCATGACGAAGTCGTGGGATATAAAACCAAAATGTCACTCGATTTTGGTGCAAGCTACAATGACAGAATCTATTTAGGTTTGGGTTTCAATTTTCACGACACCCAATATGACAATTATGTCGCTTTTGATGAAGAAACAATCGGTGAAGCAGGAAGCAGCAATGTTTATCGTTATGACCTTAACGGGACTCCGTATGCTTCAACAGCTCAAGGCTTTTCATTAAGTGCCGGTGTAATCGGAAAGTTAAATGACAATGTCCGTTTGGGACTTGCCTATCACAGCCCTGTTTGGTACAGAAATATTGAAGAAACTTATTATGCCGATTTGCCTTTCGGCGAAACCTACCATTACGATTTATATTATAGTCAGTACGACCGAAATGCAAACGGCCGTTTGGTTGCGAGTGCGGGAGCGGTTTTTGCAAAATCACTTGCGCTCAATGTAGACTATACATTGCACATGAATGGTTCCGCCAAATTGATGCCTTCGGGCGATTTTGCCGGAGCAAATGCATTTTTTGATGATAACCTGAAGTCAAACAGTGAAATCCGAGCCGGATTGGAATATCGTCTGAACAATTTCAGATTCCGTGGCGGTTACAATTTCGTGCAAAGTCCTTATGAAGAAATTATGCTGGATGCAGATTTAGGAACCGGAACTATGGTTACTCAAAATTTCGATAAAGCATTTCGAGGAGATACCAATCGTTTCAGTATAGGAGCGGGATATGATTTCGGAGGATTTTATCTGGATGCGGCTTATCAGTTCCAAAATCAGAAATATGATTATGTTTTCGGAAACGGAGAATACGTAGATTATGACAATGGCGATGTTTATTTGGCGGCACTTCCGTTAAATGCCGGACATAATTATGTAGCAGAAGTCAAAAATAATACAGGAATGTTTTTGCTAACGGCCGGTTGGCAATTCTAAAACCCTATTTAAAATAAATTAAAAAGGTGGCTGAGGTTCTCGAAGCCACCTTTTTTATGGGTAAAATGAGTCTTGGTTTAACATTAAGAATTAATGATTTCTTACGTTGTCCGAACTCCGTTTTTTTTTAATTTAATTCGAATAATTAGGCGCTTCTTTCGTAATCATCACATCGTGCGGATGACTTTCAGCAAGTCCGGCGTTTGAAATCTTTACCATTTTGCCATTTTTAATCAATGATTCAATATCAGGCGTCCCGCAATAACCCATTCCGGCACGAAGTCCGCCACAAAGCTGATAAACTACTTCTGACAAAGAACCTTTGAAAGGAACTCTTCCTTCAATTCCTTCGGGAACTAATTTATTGGCATCAGATTGGAAATAGCGGTCTTTACTTCCGCGTTTCATCGCTGAAAGCGAACCCATTCCCTGATAAGTTTTAAATTTTCTTCCCTGATAAATCACTTCTTCGCCCGGCGCTTCTTCAGTTCCGGCAAACAGACTTCCGATCATCACACAATTAGCACCCGAAGCAATGGCTTTCACAATATCACCTGAAAGCTTGATTCCGCCGTCGGCGATAATCGAAACATTTTTGGAATGCGCATATTCATAAACATCATAAATCGCTGAAAGCTGTGGAACGCCCACGCCCGCTACAACACGAGTTGTACAGATTGAACCCGGACCTACACCAACTTTCAGAACATTTGCACCGGCGTCAATCAAATCCTTTGCGGCCAATCCTGTTACGATATTTCCTCCGACGATATCCAGTTCAGGGAAAGCATTACGAACTTCTTTTACCTTGTCGATAACTCCTTTTGAATGTCCGTGTGCGGAATCCAGCGCGATGATGTCCACTCCTTTATCGATCAATGCCTGAACACGATCCATCGTTTCAGCGCCCACGCCCACACCTGCACCAACACGCAATCTTCCTTGGGTGTCTTTACACGCATTTGGAAATTCCGATAAATTGTCAATGTCCTTGATGGTAATCAGCCCGATTAATTTTAAGTTATTGTCCACAATCGGAAGTTTCTCCACACGGTTTTTCAGCAAAATGTCTTTGGCTTTGTTGAGGTCTGTATTGATATCGGAAGTAATCAGATTTTGTTTGGTCATCACATCTTCCACCAATTGATCCATATCGGTCTGGTAACGGATATCACGATTGGTGATGATTCCCACAAGCGTTCTGTCTTCTTCAATAACCGGAAGCCCTGAAATGCGGTAATGACGCATTAGTTCTTCGGCATCTTTTAGTTTATGATGACGCGAAAGTGTAATGGGATCTGAAATCATTCCGTTTTCCGAACGTTTCACCGCATCGATTTCATGGGCTTGTTCTTCGATTGACATATTTTTATGTACAAAAGAGAGTCCGCCTTCACGTGCAAGTGCGATGGCAAGTTTCGATTCAGAAACCGTATCCATCGCTGCAGATACCAAAGGTATATGCAACTGAATTTTATCGGTCAAACGAGTTTTTAGTGAAACCTGATTGGGTAATATCTCTGAATAGGAAGGAACTAAGAGGACGTCGTCGAAAGTGATTGCATCCTGTATGATTTTATCGGATAAAGGCATTGCTTTTTGCCAAGCAAATTTAAACAATTTTTATTTGAAATACCGATTTTTTATTTTTAATCCTAAATTTTTAATCCAAATCTTGATTGATCTACACACTTTTACATTTCATTAACCGTTTAAAGAACAAAATAGTTCTTATTTTCGCAGGATAAATTTGACAAAATGAACATTCCTTTTAAAAAATGGAACAATCTTCTTGGATTTGCAATGTTGGCAATTGCATCATTTGTGTATTTGATGACGATGGAGCGCAAACTCAGTTTTTGGGATTGTGGTGAATACATCGTTTCATCGGCCAAACTTGGTGTAACCCACGCGCCGGGAGCAGCATTGTTTCAACTGATCGGAGCTGTTTGGGCAGGAATGGCATTTGGTGACGGAAGCCAATATGCAATTGTGATTAATTCCATGTCGGCCATTTGCAGTGCATTGACCATCATGTTCTTGTTCTGGACGATTACCCATTTTGTACGAAGAATGTTTTTTGTGACCAAACAAAACGAACTCATCGAAAATCCTTACGAAACAGCTTTGTCCAAATCCCAGGCCATAATCACACTGGGAAGTGGTTTGGTAGGTTCCGCAGTTTTTATGTTCAGTGATTCATTTTGGTTCTCTGCAGCGGAAGGTGAAGTGTATGCGATGGCATCTCTTTTTACCGCAGCTTTGATTTGGATGGGTTGTAAATGGGAAGAAGAAGCAGACCAGACAAGAGGAAATAAATGGTTTTTGTTGATTTCGCTTTTCATCGGACTGGCAACCGGTGTCCATTTGATGGCGATTCTTGCTTTACCGGCGGTTTGCTATATGTATTATGCAAAGAATTATAAATTAAATATTAAGAGCTTTTTAATTGCCAATATCATCACGGCACTTTTCCTGGGATTTGTTTTCAAAGTTTTGTTTGGTTCAATAATGACTTTCTTCGGTAAAACCGAAATTTATGTAGTCAATAACTTTGGATTGCCTTTTAACTCGGGGACTTTCGTAGCCGGAATTATCCTGGCACTGGTATTTTATTTGGCATTCAAATACACCAAAAAACACAATTGGAAACTCGGAAATACCATCGTTTTGTCCATTGCTTTTATGCTGATTGGATTTTCTTGTTGGTTGGTGATTCCGGTTCGTGCGAACGCAAATCCGCACATGAACCTGAATGATCCCGATACGGCTTTAGGGATGCTAGATTATTTCAACCGTGAGCAGTATGGCGACTGGCCAACTATGTATGGACCGGCTTATACGGCGCATTTCGCAGATGACGGAATTGCACTTACTTCGGGAGGTAATTATGAAACTTATGTGAAAGGAGAAAACTATGTGAAAGGAGACAAAAAATACATTAAAGTTTCAGACAGAAAGGATTATGTGTATAACAAGAAACACGAACAGTTCTTTCCTAAGATGTACAACAATCTTCCCGATGTAATGGAAAATTATGCAGCCATGTATGGATTTCCGGAATTCACCATCAATGCTGCCTTTTTTAATAATATGGAAGATCATCCTGAAATCAGGGCACAGAAAAGACAAATTGCAGAAACAAAATTCAACGAATTATTACAAAAAAGACATGACGGAACCTTGCGTATTGCCGATTTGAAAAGCAATGCGGAACTTCTGGATATTCAACCGCCAACCGTTGGACAGCAGTTTAGCTTCTTTATGGATTATCAGCTGGATTATATGTTCTTCCGCTATTTTATGTGGAATTTTTCCGGAAAGCAAAATGACTGGGAAGGAAATATGGAAGTGACAAAGGGCAACTGGATCACCGGAATACCTTTTCTGGACAACGCTAGATTGGGCGACCAGTCCAAACTTCCTGCGGTTTACAAAGAAAATAAAGGAAATAATGCATACTTTATGTTGCCGCTCATTTTGGGGTTGATTGGATTTTTTGTTCAGTTAAACCGAAATGTAACGCACTGGTGGGCAATTCTTTCGCTCTTCCTTTTGACGAGTGTCGGAATTATTTTCTATACCAGTGTCAAGCCTTTTGAGCCGAGAGAAAGAGATTATGCGTTAGTCAGTTCCTTTTATGCGTTTTCCATCTGGGTCGGACTGGGTGTTCAGGGTGTTTATTTGTTGATTAAAAAATTCAGAAAAAGAGAATTAACCCCAACCGTTTCGGTGGTTGTTTCGGTGCTTTGTCTTGGAATTCCTCTGTTGATGGGCTTTCAGAATTGGGATGACCACGACCGCTCCAAAAGAGAAGGTGCCTATGCTTTGGCTTATAATTACCTAAATAATTTAGACAAAAATTCGATTCTCTTTGTGTATGGTGATAATGACACCTATCCGCTCTGGGGATTGCAGGAAACGGAATTATTCCGTGATGATGTGAAAATTGTCAATTATACACTTTTGGGTTCGCCGTGGAACATTGAACAATCATTGAGAAAAACTTATAATGCGCCGGCACTTCCGTCGAAATTGAAATATACAGATTATCAGCTAAATACAAACGATAATGTTATGGTCGTAGCCGGAAATATCAAATCGATTTTTGGCGAACTTCACAGCATCATCAAAGAAGATGCACCGTTGAGTGTGGCAGAAATTATGAGTCTTCCGCCGAACGAAATCACCCAATATCTGATTGATCCGGGATATGATCCGGCTGGAATTCAGCAGTTGTACAATTCGGTAAAACCGCTTGAACAATATCTGGTCAAAGACAGTATGACGGCAAAAGAAGCATTTGAGTTTTTGATGGACAATAAAAATCCGGCCAAAGCTGCATTAGCCGAATATTTCGGATATCCGGTTGGAGCTGTGAATTATTTACCGGTGGATAAAATCATCATTCCGGTTAATAAGGAAAATGCACTGAAATACGGAATTGTTTCGCCAAAAGATGCCGATAAAATCGTGGACAATATTACCATTACACTTGGAAAAAGACAATTGTACAAATCAGAATTGCTGATGATTTCTATGTTTGCCGAATACAACTGGGACAGAGCGATTTATTTCAGCGGGGGTGGTGTTTCAGATCCCAGCAATATTTTCTGGTTAAGTGATTATTTGGAAAACAATGGATTCTCTTATCGCCTGATTCCGATTTATACGCGATTTGGAGAAGGAGGGAAGCTGGGAAGAAGCAATACCGACAAAATGTATGAAAGTTTCCAAACCTTTAAATGGGCAAATTATAATTTGGACAATGCTTCCTTTTCAAATACCGACAGAAATTACACCAATACTTATCGCAACATCGCCATACGACTTGCCGATGATTTTACGGCACGTGGCGACAAAGCCAAAGCCAATGAGATATTGGACAAAGTAATGGAAATGATTCCTGACCAGCCGAGATATGATTACGGGCTAAGTACAGAAAGAATAGCACAAGCCTATAACGCAATTGGCGAAACAAAAAAGGCACAAGCTTTGATAGACACCGCAAAGCAACGTCTGATGGAGAAAATCAATTTTTATGAATCATTGCCTGACAATATCCGCTATACCGTAGCCCGCGATTTGTCGGATGCGAGAAGTGATTATTCACTGATGGTTTACGGACGTGTTGCCGAACTCCTGAAAAAGAAAGATACTGCCGGAGCGCTTCAGTTTTTCCATACTGAATTCAAACCGGTTCGTGACAAACTGATTGAATCTTATCAGCAGTTCAACAGAGACGGAAATGTAGATGTGAGAGAACAAAATAATATAGACGGACAGTTCAAATTTGTAAGCGAATTGCTTGGAATTGCCGATATGATTGATTCGACTTATGCTGAAAGAGAAACAAACGAATTGTATAATATTTTAACAAGCGAAAAATAATTCTAAAAAAACAAAACATAAAACATAAACATATGAAGAAAATGATTTTCAGTGCTGCTCTGGCACTAATCGGATTGGGATCAGTAAACGCACAGGAAGGATTGAAGGCAGGCGCACACATTGGTGTTCCGGTGGGCGATGTGACTGATTATCTTGGTGTAAATATTGGTGCTGATGTTTCTTATTTGTATCCGGTTATGGAAAACTTTCACGTAGGAGGAATTGCCGGGATTGATATTTTTACCGGAAAAGATGAACCCGGAACTATTTATAAAACAAAAAGTTTGACGATTTTGCCTATCGCTGCAAGCGCGCAATATGATTTTTTAGAACAATTCTTTGGTGCGGTAGATTTAGGGTATGCATTTAGTTTGAGTAAAGGTTATGATGGTGGATTCTACTTTCAGCCAAAAGCAGGATGGCAAAATGAATACTTCCAGGCATTTGTGTACATTAAAAGCTTTGGCAGTGGAATTGATGCAACAGAAGTTCCACACAGAAATTTTTCCGGAGTTACCACAATCGGTGTAGGAGGAGCTTATAAATTCTAAAAAGAATCGAACAGAAATAGAAAAGACGGATTTAATTTCCGTCTTTTTTTTATTTGAGTGATTTTTTAAAACAAACCATTGATTTCCGCATCTACTTTATCGTAGATATAACTTAAATCTTCCGGATTATTTACGAAATCCAGATTGTCAACATCTATAATCAGCAGTTTTCCTTCGTCATAGGATTTCACCCATTCTTCATATTTATCATTCAATCTGCTTAAATATTCAATGCTGATGGAACTTTCATATTCGCGTCCGCGAAGTTGAATCTGCCGAACCAGCGTAGGAATAGAAGCGCGCAGGTAAATCAATAAATCCGGTGCCTGCACAAAAGAATTCATCAGGTTGAAAACCGTAAGATAATTTTCATAATCCCGCGTCATCAACAATCCCATATCGTGCAGATTGCTCGCAAAAATATGCGCATCTTCGTGAATCGTTCTGTCCTGAATGATGTTTTCACCGCTTTCTCTGATTTCCTTGATCTGATTGAAACGACTTCCCAAAAAATAAATCTGAAGGTTAAACGCCCATTTTTCCATGTCGTTGTAAAAATCATCCAGGTATGGATTGAGGTCAACACTTTCAAATTGAGGTTTCCAACGAAAGTTTTTGGCCAGTAATTGAGTCAAAGTTGTTTTCCCGGCTCCGATGTTTCCTGCGATGGCAATGTGCATTTTATAGATTTTTATGGAAATCGTAAATATAAACAACCTTACCTTTTAACACAAACAGATAGCGGTTATTTATGGAAAAATAATCGAAACGCTTATTTAAGTCGATTTCTGACATGTTTTGGGTTTTTAAATCAAGTTTAAATAATTGATTATCAAACGAATAATAAATTTTATTTTCTTGAAGATAAATCTGGTCAAACTCCCGGAACGGTATGACGGTTTCGAGGTTGGCATATTCGTCAAACTTTAGAATTTTTTTAAATCCAATCAGGTAAATTTTATTTTGATGATAAATCAGTTCCGAATAAAATTCATCGCCTGTTTTTTCACTCAGAATTACCGATTGCCGCATTGCTTTTTTGTCTCGGTAATTCCACAAAACCAACCTTTGCAAAACGGGATCATAGCCCCAAAGATAATTATTGTCCACTAGGGCGGTAAGTGTGGGAGAGAAATTGGTTTCCATCGGAAATTCGATTTCATCCTGTACTTTATTCAACTGATTGTCGAGCACCAGAAGTTTGAAAAAACCTGATTTCAGGGTGATTTGTAAAATGTTTTGGGTATTCAAATCCTCCAAAACCGTATGATTTGAAAAGGTTTTCCTTTCGCCGGTTCGGAGTTCGATTTTGTTTAGTTCATTAAAATTTCGAATGAAATAAATATTATTGAAATCATCGGTCCCGAAATCGGTGATGCTGTCACGACTTTCAATTTTGAGTGAATCAATGATTTCTAATGTTTGGGCGAACAAAAAGGAAAAACAAAAAAGAAAAAGTCCCGAAATTTTAAATTTCATAATCCGAATTTAACGCAAATAATTTTCAACCAAAGCCGCCCAATACGCCGCACCAAGCGGTAAAATATTCTGGTCAAAAACATATTCCGGATGGTGAACCATTTCCGTATCGCCATTTCCGAGCATACAATAACTTCCGTTTTTTTGTTGAAGCATAAAGGCGAAATCCTCACTTCCCATATACGGATTCATATCGTAAACCACATTTTCCTGACCAAAAGTTTCCCGCGCCACATCGGCAGCCCAACTTGTGTTTTCAGGCGTATTGACCAAAACTGCTCCCGGAATTCCTTCCCGGATTTCATAGTCGCAGCCATAAGATTCTGCTTGTGTTTTGACGACTTCGCGAATGCGATTCAGGACTTTGGTTCGAAGTTCAGGATCCATATTTCGGATGTTGATGCGCAGAATCGCATTGGCAGGAATCACATTTCCGGCATTTCCCGACAAAAACGCTCCGATTGTAATCACCGAATTTTGCCATGGCGAAACATTTCGGGAAACAATCGTTTGCAATGCCATCACAAGTGAGGAACCGCAAACTACCGGGTCAATGGAGAGTTCGGGCATAGAGCCATGACTCCCTTTGCCAATTAATTCGATTTCCCAATTATCCACCGCCGCCATAGTTTCGCCTTCTCTGAAATGGAATTTCCCTTTTTCCAGTCCGGGCATATTGTGCATTCCGTAAACCGCATCGACCGGAAATTTTTCAAACAAACCATCCTGAATCATAGCCGGTCCGCCTTCCATGGTTTCTTCGCCGGGTTGAAAAATCATCCGAACTGTTCCGTTAAAATTCTTGGTTTCGGCTAAATATTTAGCTGCTCCGAGCAACATTGTCGTATGTCCGTCGTGTCCGCAAAGATGTGCAACACCTTCTTTTTTACTTTTATAAGATAAATCATTTACTTCCTGAATGGGAAGTGCATCGAAATCTGCCCGCAACCCGATGGATTTAGTTCCCTCACCGTTCTTTAGCGAAGCCACCACACCGTATTTTCCGATTCCTTCTACCACTTCAAACCCGAAAGATTTCATTTTTTCGGCAATAAATTGGGCGGTTTCAGTTTCTTTCATGGAAAGTTCCGGATGTTGGTGCATGTGATTCATCCATGATTTCATTTCATCATGAGAATCTTTTATCTGAGCAGTCAATGGATTTTTCATAACCCGAAGTTTATAATGAACGTCTAAT
>JAEWHB010000148.1 GCA_023388015.1 Bacteroidota bacterium | reverse complement strand
CAAAACATTCATCAGAAAGCGGTTCGTTTGCACGATGCTTTGAATGAATTGGGATATAAAATTGTTCACTCGAATTTCTTTGATACGATTCAGATCGAAGCCGAAGGAATTACAAAAGAGAAATTTGAAGAAAATAATATTTTACTGAATTTCTTTGAAGAAGGAAAAATCAGTATTGCAATGGATGAAGTGGTTTCGGAAGAAGAATTGGATAAACTAATTCAGATTTTCGCTGAAATCAAAGGAAAATCCATTGAGAAAAAAGAATTTAAAGAAGGAAGGATTCCGGCTGAATTGGTCAGAACTTCTGATTTCCTTTCGCATGAAGTATTCAATTTATATCATACCGAAACTGAATTGATGCGCTACATCAAACGTTTGGAAAAGAAAGATTTAGCACTAAATCATTCAATGATTGCTTTAGGTTCTTGTACGATGAAACTAAACGCTGCTACCGAAATGCTTCCATTGAGTTGGAGTGGGTTTGGAGCGGTTCATCCATTCGTTCCAAAAAAATATGCAGCAGGTTATCAGGAATTGATTAAAAACTTGGAAGATCATCTTTCCGTCATCACCGGATTTGCAGCGACTTCTGTTCAGCAGAATTCCGGTGCTCAGGGTGAATACGCCGGATTGATGGTGATTCGTTCGTACCAAATCGATCAGGGAGAAGGTCACCGAAACGTGGTCATCATTCCGGAATCTGCCCACGGAACCAATCCTGCTTCGGCAGCAATGGCTGGAATGAAAGTGGTGATTGTGAAAAATTTACCTACGGGAGAAACGGATATCGAAGATTTGAAACTGAAAATCGAGAAACACCGCGAAAATTTGTCGGCTTTGATGATTACGTATCCATCGACTTATGGAGCTTATGATTCCAACATCATGGAAGTTACCAAATTAGTTCACGATGCCGGCGGACAGATTTATATGGACGGAGCCAATATGAATGCACAAGTGGGCTTGACTGCGCCGGGAATGATCGGGGCAGATGTTTGTCACCTGAATTTGCATAAAACTTTTGCCATTCCGCATGGTGGTGGTGGACCGGGTGTTGGACCGATTTGTGTGGCCAAACATTTGGCGCCTTATTTAGGTTCGCATCCATTGATTGAAACCGGGGGTGAGAAATCCGATACGGTATTTTCAGCTGCGCCTTATGGTTCATCTTTGATTTTGACGATTTCGTATTCGTACATCCGAATGTTAGGTGAAAAAGGATTGACAAATTCGACCAAGCACGCGATTCTGAATGCGAATTACATGAAATCCCGATTGGAAAAACATTATGATGTGCTTTACACCAATGCAAACGATGTGGTGGCACACGAATTTATTCTGGATTTCCGCCCGTTCAAAAAATTGGGAATTGAAGTTTCCGATATTGCGAAACGTTTGATGGATTATGGTTTCCACGCGCCAACGGTTTCTTTCCCGGTTGCCGGAACTTTGATGATCGAACCAACCGAATCGGAATCCAAAGCGGAACTGGATCGTTTTGTAGATGCTTTGATTCAGATCAAAGCTGAAATCGATGAGGTAGCCAATGGAGATTTTACGCAGGACATTAACGTATTGAAAAACGCACCGCATCCGCTGGATATTGTAACGGCTGACGAATGGGAATTCCCTTATTCGCGTCAGAAAGCGGCTTATCCGCTGGATTGGGTACGTGAGCGTAAATTCTTTACGCCGGTAGCCAGAGTAGATGATGCTTTCGGAGACAGAAATTTGGTTTGTACCTGTCCACCGATTGAGAGTTATATGGATTAATCTTTCGATTATTCTTAGAATATATTCAACCTGTCAGGTTTCCGAAACCTGACAGGTTTTTTTTGTATCTTCAATTCAAATAATTCATTTTGTTTGATTTAGATAAAAGTAATTTGAATATCCGCTTTTAGTCATAACCGAAAACTTTGTCAGGTCGAGCGGAGTCGAGACCTCTTTGAAGCTCTCGTTTAATCGACATCTCGATAATCCCGAAAAATAAATTCTTCTCCTCTTAATATCAAATGCTCGATGTGACAGCACACCATGAAATTTTGAAATTTCTAGAATAAGCCTTGTACTCTTTGTGAAAAATCTCAGTGTTCCTTGTGGTAGGGAAGTTTAGGCACGATAAATATTTAAAACGGTGGAAAGCGAAACTCTAACTTCGCAAAACGAACTTCGCCTATCAACCAATAAATATCATACCCTTAAGTATTTAGATTCATTCTAAAATTAATACCTTTGGCTCATTATTATTATTATTAATCAAAATTCAAAATTATGACTGATATAGCTGCTGCGCAAAAGAAAGTTAAGCCCAAAGTGCCCAAAATTGAAGAATTAATTGGGGAATCCAAGTCTTTGATTTTAGCGACTTTAAACGAAGACGGAACTCCTGCTTCCAGTTATGCACCTTTTGTGCAAATTGAAGGAGGATTTCAGGTTTTGGTTTCTTTTATGGCCAAACATACCCGTAATTTACGAGATCGAAAAAGAGTTTCTGTAATGGTAATTCAGGATGAATCTGCGGTTAAACAAATCTATGCACGCGATCGTCTGACTATGGAATGTGAAGCTGTTTTGGTAGAAACGGGAACTGAATTCCATACCCGTGCTGTAAATGCTTTGGAAGAAAAGCATGGAAACATTGTGAAAATGTTGGCAGAACTGAAAGATTTCGTTTTATTTGACCTTCAACCGATGGGTGGTTCTTATGTAAACGGATTCGGAAGTGCGTACTCTGTCAATCACGATCTAACCGTGAATGAGCATGTAAAAGGAGCGCATGGTGTAGCGGAAGCAGAAGAAGTGAAATAAAAATAATTCAGGTTTTTATAATTGTTTGCCTTGTCAGGTTCAGTGCTGACAAGGTTTTTTTATGAATATGTTGCAGACTTTTACACATTATTTTCTCCATTTCGGATTTCCGGCCATCATTGCCTTTTTATTTTTCCGAAATAATTGGAAAAAGGTTTACCTGATTTTTTTATTGACGATGTTGGTGGATTTGGATCACCTTTTGGCAGATCCTCTTTTTGATCCTAACCGTTGTAGCATTGGATTTCATCCGCTTCATACCCAATGGGCAATTGGTGGTTATGTGTTGATGTTGCTTCCTCCCAAAACCCGGATTCCTGCCATCGGGCTTCTGATGCACATGGCTACTGACGGACTGGATTGTTGGTGGATGAATTTCGAAAGTTAAATTGACATAATTGTCAGTCATTTCTAAATTATAGATTTATTGATTAGATTTGGACAAATCCTTTTCTATGACGAGAACTCTTCCATTTTTCATTCTCTTTCTTTTTTTATTTCTTGGATTTCAAACTCCATCTTCTTCTTTGTTTGAACAAGCAGAGAAAATGTATCTGAACGGACATGTAAAGGGCGATAATTCCGAATGGAGGAAAGCAGACTCTATTTTTCTTACACTTTATTCAGAAAAAGGAAGATTGCAACCCAAAGAAGAGATTTTGTCTGTGGTTTATAGAATTTCCATGCGACAATCTCCCGGAGCTTATCAGGCAGACATCGAAAAACAATCCGAAGATTTAAAATTGGTTGAAGAAGTTCTTCGGGATTATCCTGATTTGAAAAGCTCGGAAACCGATTTATATGTTCAGTTGTTGAATCTTAAATACCGGATTGAATTATTTCAAAATTCCCCTGATGCATTGGATAAACTTAAAAAATTAGCAGAAACTTATTTGAATTCAAAATCGGTTGAAAACACTAGCATTGCAGCTGTTTATGAAACAATTGCCAAATACTATAACGCGAGAAGAGAAAATGCAGAGGCGATATATTTTGGAAATAAATCTCTTGCACTAATAAAACCAGACTGGATTTTTAAGCAAATTGCGATGAAGCAATGGGTGGGTGGCGCTTATTACAATGCCGATAAAATCGACAGTACGCTTTATATGATGGAAGAAGCTTATGCCGAATTAAAAAAATTCTCAAACGAAAACCAATCCATTTTTGAGCGACGTTCTCAGTTGGCCTTTAACATCGGTATGATTTTTCAAGGAAAAACTGCTGATTATCCTGAATCGGGATATTATTTGAAAGAAGCCATTGATTGGGAAATAAAAGCCAATGGGGAGGAAAGTCCGACTTTGATTACTTATTATTCGCTTCTGGCCGATACTTATTTTATTTTAAAGGACATTCAGAAAGCTGAATTTTTTAGTTTGAGAGCGTATTCGCTCGCCAATGATGTTTTAAAAATTGAGTCCGTTTACCTGAAATCCTTGCCTTCTATGTCTTTGTCGCGGGTATATGTGCAGAAGGAAAATTATGAAGGCGCTCGAAAACTGATGAATCAGGTGCTGGAAGAAAGTCTTGATTTTTTTGGGAAAGACGATAAATTCACCACGCAGGTTTACATCGATTTGGCTTTCATAGAAAAAGAAGCGGGGAACTTTAAAGAGGCGGAAAAATATTATTTGCTTGCAGTGGAATCTTCCCGTGCAATTGGCAGAATTTATTCGATTTCTTCGGCATACGACAGTCTGATTGATATGTACACCGAAACGGAAAACTACCCCGAAGCACTGCATTATGCTTTATTGGCATGGGATTTAAGCAATGAACATTTGCAAAACGATTTCAAAATCAAAGCGATGTATGGATTGCGGTTGGCAAAGATTTATTTAGGTTTAAATAAATTGGACGAAGCGGAAAAACACCTGAATCGTGCCGAGGACATCCTTTCCCTTCATCATAACACCGATTTGCTTGATACCGATGCACTTTCGATTCGGAATTCCATTTTGTTCAAAGAATATCAACTGACTCAAAACCGAGAATCGCTTGAAAAAGCATTTGGAAATATTGAAGAATTAATCAAAATCATCATCAAAGGAAAATCCGGTTATAATTATCAGAATTCCAAATTGTATTATAGTCAAAGCGTGGCGAAGTACATTGAAAATTCAATGGAAATCACAGCGGAAATGCATAAATATTCCAAAGAAAGCAAGGTGATGAATACTTTGTTTCGACTGATGGAAATCAATAAATCCACGGTATTGCTTGATGGAATGATGGATTTGGGAATCAAGACGGAAAAAGGAGTATCGAATGAAATTCTCACAGATGAAAAGCGTCTGAACCGTGAACTATCTCAATTGAACGATGCAATTTATCTGGCGCAAAGCGATTCCACAACTACAAATGCCAATCTTCAAAATATGTTGGACAAACAGATTGAATTGAACAATGAAATCGAGAAAATTCAGGAATATCTTCGTGAAAACCATCCGGATTATTACGAAGCCAAAAACTTATTATTGGCCGAAAATGTTGGTTATTATCAGCAACAAGCTTTGAAAAAAAATCAGGCATTTTTGGAATATTTTGTTGGAAAAGATAAAATTTATAGGCTTTGGATATCAAAATCTCATATTCAATTTGATGAATTGAATGACTTAAGCTCCATTCAAAATTCCATTCATCAACTTGTAGAAAACCTTTTAGAAAGAAAACCCATCGAAAATCCATCTAAAATATTAGCTGCCTATTTGCTCCCTGAATTAGATCAAAAAATAGATGATTTGATTGTTATTTCCGATAAAAATCTGACGCAAATTCCCTTTGAAATCTTGCGAGATGAAAAGGGAATTTTGTTGGAAAAGATGGATGTAAGTTATGCAGGTTCCGTACAACTCTACCATATTCAAAAGGAAATGGCCAATAGAAAAAGAACTTCAGGGAAATGGATAGGATTTGCACCTGAATACGCTCATAATCCTTTACCCAACAACCGACAAGAAGTACAAAATATAGCCGAATTAACCGGTGGCAAGGAAATTTTAGGTGATACCGCTACGAAAAATAAGTTTTTGGAAAATGCGCCCGACGCCAAAATTTTGCATTTAGCAACCCATTCTGAAATCGATAAAACCAACCCCATGCTGAGTAAAATGTATTTCACGGCAACTGAGGATTCGGGCGAATTAACGGCTTCGGAAGTTTATAACTTAAATTTGAATGCAGATTTGGTGGTTCTGAGTGCCTGCAGCACAGGATTGGGGAAAACCGAATCTGGCGATGGAGTGATGAGTATGGCAAGAGCGTTTACCTATGCCGGAGTTTCATCGGCCGTGATGAGTTTATGGCAAGTTTCGGACCGACAAACTTCGGAACTGATGGTGAAATTTTATGAAAACCTTCAAAAAGGTCAGGACAAAAATGAAGCTTTGCGCAATGCGAAATTGGAGTATTTGGCAAGTGTTCACGAGCCGGAACTTCAACATCCGTATTATTGGGCCGGATTTGTGATTTCGGGGGACATTACTCCGATTTCAGAAAAATCCTATACATGGTTGTATATTTTCGGAATTCTTTTGATTTCGGGCGTGATTTTTACTTTTTTGAAGTTCAGAGCTTCCCGAGCAATTCGCTGACTTGTTGGTTTCGATAATTACTCTCGTTTTTAAGTTTTTCCAAAACCAGTTTAGCTTTGGGTTTGTTGTCCTGTTTCAAATAAGCAAGCGCCAAATACCAAAGAGATTTGTCTTCGTACTGCTGTGACCATTCCGTATTTTGCAAAATTCTGATGGCTTCTTCAGTATTTTTACCGGATTCCAAAATACTCATCGCTTGATAAAAAACGGCGTATTCTGATTGATTTAATTTGTAAATATTTGAAAATAAATCAATTGCTTCATCTATGTTTTTGTTTTCATAAGCTTGAAAAGCTTTGGTTTCCAATGAATCTTCGGCTGGGTCTGCTCGTACAATGGGCGAAACGGTATTGGGATAAGTTTCATAATAAGCCGAATACAAATCTTCGGTATTTTGGAAATCATTGACCAAAAAATAAGTTCCGAAACCTAAAATCAAAACCGCTGCTGCAACGTAGCGCCAATTGAAAACTAAATTTCTTTCGTTGGATTTTTGCGCTTCGTGTTGTCTTAATTTTGCTTTTAATTCTTTGCGTTTATTTTGTTGAAGTGCGGATTTCAAATCCTTTCGAAGCTCAAATTCCGATTTAAATTCCACGTCATTTTTCAATAATTCTTCAAAAATCTGCATTTCCTCGTTGGAAAGTGAGTTTTCAAAATATCCGTTTAATAAATCTTCCTTGTTCATTGGTTTTTGTTTAACAAGTTTTT
>JAEWHB010000043.1 GCA_023388015.1 Bacteroidota bacterium | reverse complement strand
TGCCTTTAAAAAAGTAGAGTTTTGCCTCATAACAATAATGTTTTATAATTACGGGGCAAAGTTGCGAACAGTTCTTATTATAATTGTTAACTGTCTGTTAATTTTATTAACTTGATTTCAACTTTTTATATGAAATAAATCATTTATCTGACGGCTTTTAAGCTCAAATCCTTATTGGCAGCAGAATGGATGATAGCACCCGATGAAATATAATCTACACCTGTTTCAGCTACTTGTCTGATAGTTTCAAGTGTTATTCCACCCGAAGCTTCAGTTTTGCACTTTCCATTGATGAGTTTTACTGCTTCCCGCATCTCGTCGTAACTCATATTATCCAACATGATGACATCAACAAGATGGGTAGCCAATGCTTCTTTTACCTCATCCAGTTTCCGGGTTTCAACTTCTATTTTTAAATGGGTATAATAATGATCCAGATATTTACTCACCGATTCAACTGCCTTGGTAATTCCACCTGCATAGTCATTGTGATTGTCTTTCAACATTACCATATCGTAAAGTCCATAACGATGATTAAAAGCCCCACCGATGTAAACTGCCCATTTCTCACACATCCTGAAATTCGGAGTCGTTTTTCGAGTATCTAGAATTCGCACGCCCGTACCTTCCACAGCTTTTACCATTTGATTGGCGAGTGTCGCAATTCCACTCATCCTCTGCATACAGTTGAGTACCAATCGTTCTGATGTTAAAATTGAACGTGCCGAACCTTTCACTTTCATCGCAATATCTCCTTTCCGGGCTTGTTGACCATCCTGCATTAATACTTCAACCTGAAGTTTGGAATCGAAAAATTTGAAAATTTCAATGGCAAGTTCCACTCCGGCAAGCACACAATCTTCCTTGACTAATAACTCTGCTTCTTCCTGAAGATGCTCGGGAACACTGCCCAAAGTCGAATGATCACCATCGCCCACATCTTCTCTGAAAGCTTCGGAAATAAAATGCATCAACCGCTGATCGGTTACGTATTCAGGTCTTTTCATAATGCAGAAATAAAAAACGGTGGCTCCGAATCCGGACAGCCACCGCCAAATTTATTATTTTTAATTGAATTTAAAATTTCAAATCGCCGTTTACCTCACGAACTGCTTGGGCAGCCGTTGCAAACTTTTCTTTTTCAGCATCGGTAAGCGTGATGTCCACGATTTTTTCTACGCCGTTTTTCCCGATAATCGCGGGAACACCTAAACAAATATCAGATTCTCCATATTCGCCATCCAACATCAACGAACAAGGAATCATCTTTTTCTGGTCACACAAAATCGACTGAACCAAAACCGAAACCGCTGCTCCCGGTGCATACCAAGCCGAAGTTCCCAAAAGTTTGGTCAGGGTTGCCCCACCGACTTTGGTTTCTTCTACTACATAATTTTTTTTCTCTTCATTCAAAAATTCCGAAACCGGAACTCCGTTTCTCGTCGCTTTTGAAATCAATGGAACCATTCCCGTGTCGGAGTGAGCCGCGATGACCATTCCGTCCACATCAGAAATCGGACAGTCAAGCGCTTCAGCCAAACGATATTTGAAACGAGCTGAATCCAGTGCTCCACCCATTCCGATGATTCTTTCCTTTGGCAATCCCGAAGTTTTGTGTACCAAATAAGCCATCGTATCCATCGGATTGGAAACCACAATGATGATAACCTCCGGCGAATGTTTAATCAAATTGGCGGTTACATCTTTTACGATTCCGGCGTTGATACCGATTAATTCTTCACGTGTCATTCCCGGTTTTCTAGGAATTCCCGACGTGATTACGGCAACTTTTGATCCGGCTGTTTTGGAATAA
This sequence comes from Bacteroidota bacterium, assembly GCA_023388015.1. Classification (GTDB taxonomy): domain Bacteria; phylum Bacteroidota; class Bacteroidia; order Flavobacteriales; family Weeksellaceae; genus Moheibacter. Next base: position 15,834 of record JAEWHB010000043.1, on the reverse strand, counting down.
TCTCCGGTCGTTCCGCTGATTTTTGTATCAAATCCGTTCAGCGAAGCAGTCTGCATCAAATCCATTGCTTTTCCCTCGGCAAATCCTTCTTTGATATCCACCAAAACCACTTCCGAAGCGAAATTTTTCATTGCGATATATTCGGCACAGCTTGCACCTACTGCTCCTGCTCCTACAACAGTTACTTTCATGATTTATGTGATTTTTTATATTAATTTTAGGGTTGTAAATATAATTAATTCATCCCAAAATATCTGATTTCCGACTATGATTGTTTTCAGATTCAAGTTTTTAAGTTTTTTTGGAGCTTTTTCCCGCTATCCGCTGCTATCTTTTTTGCTCGTTCCTCACAAAAAAGGATATCCGCTACTATCGGGGCTATGGATTTCACAAACAATTCGAAATTTAGACAAGAAAAAAATCCTTCCGGTCGCACCGAAAGGATTTCTCTTGTGATAAAAAATTATAAAAAATGAAACTTGTATTAAAACCCTATTCCACCGCCGGGCGCCTGCTGGTTGGATTCCTGCTGAATGTTTCGTTTGCGTACATCGCCTCCGAAATTATAAGAAAACCCGACATATAGCGTATGGCTTTCCCAATGGAACTTCCCGATTCCCGGCACCGGATTGTCAATATGTGCCTCGGCATGGAAAGTTTTGAAAATATCGCTAACTCTCGCACTCAATGTTGCTTTCCCATTCATGAACGTATAACGTGCGCCTAAATCCATTCGCCACATCGGCTGCATTTCTCCCTGCACAAATTTGAATTTCCCTCTGTACATAAAGAAGTTCTGCAAACTCAGGTTTTTCAGCAAAGTGAAATTATTATTGATCCGGAAATTCCAAGGTGTTCCGGTTGATTCTTCCGTTCCGAGATAAAATTTATTCGAAAAAACATCAAAACTCGAATTGAAACTCCACCATTTAGCCGGTCTGTAATTGGCGCTCAATTCCAATCCATAACTCTCTGAATCGTCATAATTCACATACAATTGATTAGTAATGCGCGGATCGTTTTCATCCGTTTCCAGATAGCGGAAAATCATATCATTGACTTTGCGATAGAAAACGGTGGCATTCAGACTTCCGCCTTTGAACCTTTGCAAATAACCTAATTCAAACGAATTGGTAAACTGCGGTTTCAATTCAGGATTCCCTAAACTTTGCATCGTTACCGTGCTCCATTCAGGAACCGGTGTTAGTTGATTGATTCCGGGACGATCCACTCTGCGGCTGTAATTCAACGCAATTTGACCTCTTTCCGTGATGTCGTACGTCAGAAAAGCCGACGGATAAAATTCGACATAATCATTTTCAAATTTCCCTGTTCCAGTTGGATTTACATTGTAATTTGAACCTTCCACAACCTGCTCAGCTCTTACGCCAAATTGCATCGCAAACTTCCCGAATTTCTGTCCATAGTTGGCATAAGCCGAATAAATATCACGCGTGAAATCATAATTCACATCGGGCTGATAATTAACAATTTCGCCTTGATCGTTGATGTAACTCAGACTTTGTGTTGAGTTCATCAGATTGTCGGTTTTTTCCTGTCTGAACTGAAGTCCGGCTTCAATTTTTCCACCGTCCACAATCTGATTGGTATAATCCAGATTGATTCGGGTATTGTCGTTGCCGCCTTCTCTTGTTTCATTGTAAAGATGCGGCGCGTTCAAATCCGGAAAACTATTGTTATAATCCCGAAAATCGTCACTGTCGGAAGTTGAATAAATCGCATCCAAAACAATATGATGATCTTCTTTTCCGAAATCCTGTTTGAAATTCAGACTGTAATCGTGATTGTTGTAAGTTCCGTCGTTTACATTCAGATTTTCATAAAAAATTCCGTTTGAATTGTCCAGAACATTTGAAGAGCCATAACCTTCTCCTTTGTAGAAATAATGGCTGGTGTACAGTGTCAATGCGGTTTTATCACTTATGAACCAGTCAAATCCGACTTTGAAAATCTGCGAAGTATTGTCATTAATCACATCAAAAGACTGATCAAGCAAAGTTTCATAATTTTTAACGGTTCCGTGGAATCTGTTTTCACCAAAACTTGCATTGTAATTTCCAAAGAAATTAAAACTTCCTGTATTGATATTTGCGTTTACCGAACCGTTGTGTCGCGAATTATCGCCTTGTGTATAACCCAAATCCAGCCCTACATTATAACCCTGACGTTTATTTTTATGGGTAATGATATTGATGATTCCAGAATTCCCTTCGGGTTCATATTTCGCCGAAGGATTGGTAATGATTTCCACTTTGGCAATGGCGTTGGAAGGCAGTTGTTTCAATAATTGTGCTGCCGGAATATTGGAAGGTTTTCCGTCCACCATCACTTTTACGTTTTCGTTTCCGCGAAGGGAAAGCTGCCCCGTCTGCTGATCCACGCTTACCGAAGGGATATTGTTCAAAACCGCCGCCGCATCGGCACCGGCACTCACCAAATCTTTACCGACATCTACTACCCGTTTATCGATTTCGGTACGGTATTGAGAAGTTTCGGCGCGTATTTCGGCTCCTTCCAGCATTACTACATCATTGCCGAGTTTTATAATCCCCAAATCGTTTTTGGGAGCACCTACTTTTATATCCTGAACTTTGTCTGCAAAACCAACCGCCATCAGCACCAGTTCATATTCGCCATAGGGAACTTCATCAATCTGAAAGTTCCCGTTTTCATCGGTCATTCCGCCGGAAATCAAATCCTGCGTTTCACCTTTTGTATAAATTTCTATTGACACAAACGGCAAACCATGTCCGGCTCCATCCTGCACCACACCAATGATCTGTCCACTTTGGTTAACACCTCCAAACGCCCAAACGGCACTGAAAAGCAACAGCATCAAATAAATTTTTCTTAAGTTCATATATTTTGTTTTTGTTTACAGATTTTTACTCAGGCTTTGCCGTAAATAATGGCCGGACTGAGCGTAATTACATTTCCGTCGAGTTGAATAGCTCCTAAATCCCGGTCTTTTCCGTTCAGCCGGACAATTTGGACGCGGTCTTCAAATCCGGGAGATTTGATTACAAGTTTATATTCGCCAGGAATTAAATTAGGAAGCTCAAACTCACCATTCAATCCTGTAAAAACTTTGTAAACAAATTGGTTTTCAACACCCATTTTATAGACTTCTAGCGTGCTGAAAAGTATTCCTTGTCCAGAATAATCCTGGATTTTCCCGGTAAGATCTGATTTGTTTCCATTTACCATAAACATGACGGCAAATATTAAAACAAGGCCCGCAATTAATTTTTGAATCTTCATCTTAAATGATTTTATATTATACATACTACTTTGTTATACATAATCGGAGGGGACAATTATCCTTATTTTTACTTATAAGACGATTTTGTTTTTCACTTTGTTACACGCAATGAAAAAAAAATTAAAAAAAATATCTATTCATTTTTATTCTAAATAAACAATTAATTGAAATCTTATATATTTGCTCTCGATGAGATCAGTAGTAATTATTGGAGCAGGAAATGTAGCCTTCCATCTGACGCGCGCCTTGATTCAAAATACAGTGAATGTCAGGCAGATTTTTAACCGTACGCTTTTCAAAGCCCAGGAATTGGGCGAAGCCAACAATATAAAATATACCGATAAAATTTCAGAGCTTGAAAAGGCCGATCTGTACATCATTGCCGCATCTGATTCTGCTGTGGAAGAACTTTCCCATTACATTCCTTTTGACGATACATTGGTGGTTCATACTTCGGGTTCGCTCAGCACTTCTGTACTGAAAGGCGATTATCGAAAAGGTGTTTTCTATCCGTTTCAGACTTTTACCAAAAGAAAAAATCTTCGTTACGAAGAAGTTCCGTTTTTTGTGGAAGCTGAAAACAAGGCCGATGAAGAAGCGCTTTTCAAACTGGCCGATAAAATTTCCAATGAAGTTCATCGGGTCGATAGTGCCAAAAGATTAAAGGTGCATTTATCGGGAATTTGGGCAAGTAATTTTGTGAATCACATGTACCAAATCGCGCAAGATATCTGCAAAGAAGCCGATTTGCCATTTGATGTATTGCGTCCTTTGATTGAAGAAACCGCCCTGAAAGTGCAGGATTTGGAACCTTTTGATGCCCAGACAGGTCCGGCCAGACGCGGCGATGAAATCATCATCAACAAACATTTGGAAATTCTGGAAGATTCCAGACTACAGCAACTTTATAAATTATTATCGGACTCCATAGTCAGAACTTACCGAAATGATTAGTTACAAACAGAAATTAAAAAATATTACCACTTTTCTTTTTGATGTCGACGGCGTACTCACAGACGGAACGGTTATTCTAGTTCCAAGTGGCGAAATGGTCAGAACGATGCATACAAAAGATGGTTATGCCATACAACTCGCACTGAAAAAAGGTTTCAGAATTGCGGTGATTTCCGGTGGACGAGACAAAATGGTGGAAGCCCGTCTCAGATACCTCGGCGTTACCGATATTTACTTGGGAATTCGGGATAAATGGGACACATATCAGGACATTTTGTTCAGTTATAATCTCAAACCCGAAGAAATTCTCTATATGGGTGATGATGTTCCGGATCTGGATGTGATGAAAGATGTGGGGATTGCTTGTTGTCCAAATGATGCGGTATCAGACATCCGGGTTATTTCTGAATATATTTCACTGCTGGATGGCGGAAAAGGTTGTGTCAGGGACATCATCGAACAAACGATGAAAGTTCAGGGGAAATGGTACGACGAAGACGATAATACTCCTTCGGCTTAATTCATTAAGTTGAAATTTAACTTAATACTTAAAATTAAATGCTTCGCGAAATATATTCCGACAAAAAAATCCTATTAGCTTCTCAATCACCAAGAAGACAAGAACTCCTGAAAGGCCTTGACATTGATTTCGAAATTGTAAAAATCGAAGCAGACGAAAGTTTTCCTGAACATTTGGTACGGGAAGAAATCACCGAATTTATTTCAAAAACCAAATCGGAATCCTTCCGGCCATTAGATTCCGACGAAATTCTGATTACAGCCGACACTTTGGTTTGGCTTGAAAATGAAATTTTAGGAAAACCCAAAAATCAGGAAGAAGCAATTGAGATGCTTTCTCTTTTGTCGGATTCAACCCATGAAGTTTTTACTTCGGTTACCGTTAAATCCATTCGGAATATCATCACCTTTTCAGATACTACACAAGTGACTTTTTCAGCCATTTCGGAAGATGAAATCAATTATTACATCGAAAATTACAAACCTTTTGACAAAGCAGGTGCCTATGGGATTCAGGAGTGGATCGGCTTTGCAAAGATTTCCCGTATTCAGGGTTGTTATTACAATGTGATGGGATTGCCGCTGCACAAATTATACAGTGTTTTGGAATCTAATGAATTTTGAATCTTGCTCTAATTAGTTTTTAAGATAAGTTTTAGTTCCACAAATTGATTTCAGAATAAATTAGTCAGAAATTAAATTCTTCCATCCAAATAGATTCAAAATTATAATTCCAATTAAATTCAAAATAAAAACGCCCGAAACAAGTTCGGGCATTTTCAAAATAAAGTAAATCTATTATTATACGTCAATTTTTGCGTACATCGCATTTTTCTCGATGAATTCACGTCTTGGCGGAACATCATCGCCCATCAGCATGGAGAAAATACGGTCTGCTTCCGCAGCATTATCAATCGTAACCTGACGAAGCGTACGGTTTTCAGGATTCATGGTGGTTTCCCAAAGCTGTTCGGCATTCATTTCCCCCAAACCTTTGTATCGTTGGATGGATATTCCTTTTCCGGTTCCGTCCGACCATTCGTGAACAAGTCTTTCACGGTCGGCTTCACCCCATGCATATTGCTGGCGCGAACCTTTTTTCACCAAATACAACGGTGGCGCTGCGATGTAGATATATCCGTTTTCAATTAATTCTTTCATATAACGGAAGAAGAAAGTCAGAATTAGAGTTGAAATGTGGCTACCGTCCACGTCGGCATCCGTCATAATCACAATTTTGTGGTACCTGAGCTTTTCAATATTCAGCGCTTTGCTGTCTTCTTCAGTTCCGATGGTTACACCCAAAGCGGTATAAATATTTCTGATTTCTTCGTTTTCAAAAACTTTGTGAGCCATGGCTTTTTCCACGTTCAGAATTTTACCTCTCAACGGCAAAATCGCCTGAAAATGACGGTCACGTCCTTGTTTGGCCGTTCCGCCTGCAGAATCTCCCTCCACGAGGTACAATTCGCTTTCTGCAGCATCTTTTGAAGAACAATCTGCCAGTTTCCCCGGAAGTCCGCTTCCACCCATTGGGTTTTTGCGCTGCACCATTTCACGGGCTTTTTTGGCGGCTTGTCTTGCTTTCGCGGCAAGAATTACTTTTTCAACGATTATTTTGGCTTCGTTGGGATGTTCTTCCAAATAATTCGTCAGCATTTCGCCCACGATTTTATCCACCGCACCACTCACTTCGGAATTACCTAATTTGGTTTTGGTTTGTCCCTCAAACTGAGGCTCCATCACTTTTACAGAAATAATCGCCGTCAATCCTTCACGGAAGTCATCTCCTACGATTTCTACTTTCTCTTTTGCCAGATTGAAATTTTCATCAGCATATTTCTTCAAAGTTCTCGTCAAAGCTCTTCTGAATCCGGCCAAATGGGTTCCTCCTTCGTGTGTATTGATATTGTTTACGTACGAATGCAGATTTTCATTGTAAGAAGTATTGTATCGCATGGCAACCTCAACCGGGATATCATCACGCTCTCCTTCCATATAAATCACCTCTTGCATCAACGCTTCACGGTTTCCATCGATGAATTCTACAAATTCCTTTAATCCGCCTTCTGAATGAAAAGTTTCAGACTTGAAGCTGCCGTCTTCATTTTGCTCCCGTTCATCGGTGATAACGATAGTCAATCCGCGGTTTAGAAACGAAAGCTCACGCATTCTTGAAGCCAGTGTATTGTAATTGTAAATGACTTCATTGAAAATCGTCCCATCGGGCAAAAAGGTAACTATCGTACCTCTGTCGTCGGTTACACCTTCTTCCTTTACATCATAAATACTTTGGCCTTTTTCATATTCCTGAACATAGATTTTTCCCTCTCTGTGAACTTCTGCTTTCAAATGAATGGAAAGCGCATTCACACAAGAAACACCTACACCGTGAAGACCTCCGGAAACTTTATAACTGTCTTTGTCAAATTTACCACCTGCCCCGATTTTGGTCATTACGACCTCAAGTGCAGATTTACCTTCTTTTTTATGCATATCGACAGGAATCCCCCGTCCGTTATCTCTTACCGTGACTGAATTGTTTTCATGAATGGTTACAGAAATCGTGTCACAATGACCAGCCAAAGCCTCGTCAATGGAGTTATCCACTACTTCGTACACCAAATGATGAAGACCTCTTGCTCCTACATCCCCGATGTACATCGAAGGACGCATACGCACATGTTCAATACCTTCTAACGCCTGAATACTGTCAGCCGTATAAGTGTTCTTGCTCATAAAAATCTCTTACTTTTTTAACCTAACAAAGATACGAAAATTAAAGGGATTTCGGGTTATAAAACCCTTTTCAAATCAATAGTTTTCAACAATTTTTGAAGTTTTTCACAGTGGCAGATACACCACTTTTTTGGTATCGAAAAATTCCTCTGAAAAATAATCGGAAATCGGATGAATTTCTGCCGCTTTGAAGTCCATTAATTCTTCTGAAAGGTCGCCACCTTTCAGGTATAAAATCCCGTTTGGAAGCGGATTTTTATTATCCTTTTTAATTTTTCCACGCACCCATCCGACGAATTTCGGCATTTGGGTAACGGCGCGACTGACGATGAAATCGTATTTCGATTTTAATTTTTCGACTCTTTGGGTTTCGGCTTTTACATTTTTCAATTCCAAAGCATTTGCAGCTTCCGAAACCACTAAAATTTTCTTTGCAATGGAATCCACCAAATGAAAATTCACTTCGGGAAATAAAATCGCGAGCGGAATTCCCGGAAATCCACCGCCGGTTCCAACATCCAAAACTTCAGTTCCGTCTTTGAATTTCATCACTTTGGCAATCGCTAAGGAATGCAAAACGTGTTTAATGTAAAGCTCATCAATGTCTTTACGCGAAATCACATTGATTTTTTCATTCCATTCGAAATACAAATCTTTCAGTTTTGAAAACTTTTCGATTTGCTTTTCGGATAAATCGGGGAAATATTTGAGGATTTCGTCCATTAAATTATTTCAGAAACTTTTTCACAAACATAATTCAATAATTCTTCATCGGAATCGGTAAAAGGATCAATCACGTGACTGTCGATATCGATCTGACCGATGTTTTCGCCGTTTTTGAAGATGGGAACCACGATTTCCGATTTGGTTTCAATGCTGCAGGAAAGATAATTATCCTGCGCCGAAACATCGGGTACCACAAAAGTTTCGTTGGAAACCGCAACTTGTCCGCAAATTCCTTTTCCAAATGGAATAATCGTATGATCAGTCTCCGCACCAACATAAGACCCCAATTTCAATTCTTCTTTGTCGCCGTTTCGGAAATAAAAGCCAACCCAATTGTAATGCGCTACTTCGTCGTGCAATAACTGACAAACTTTCTGCAATTTTACCTCAACCTGATTGTTGGAAGAAAAAATCAAATCAATCCTTTTCTGAAGTGTTTCCATAAAATTAAATGAAACACAAAGATAAAGAATCTATGCCAATTTATTTCTGTAAAGAATCGATGAGCGATTGCTCATTTTCGGTGGGCGTAATGGCGTTGATGTTTTTCCAATACTCCGTTTTGTAATCCGTACCTCTTTCAAATAAATTTCGCTTACGGTACTTTTTCAATCCGGCGGGTGGTTCGGCATTTTCAGTATATCCAATCACTACAAAATCGCTGGTGAACTGATAATTATCGTCGATTTTCTTCCCTGATTTGATGTAAGTATCGAAGTAAATTCTTCTAAAAACCAATCGGTAATCTCCATTTTCCAACCTGAAATTAAACCGCCCATTGAAATCATTAATTTTAACTTTGGCAATCAAAAAATTATACAGTTTGGAATGTTGAATTGTTTCAGGAGATGCTTTCAGAAAATAATCCAGAATTAAATTTGAATTGACATCATATACTACCCAACCTTCCCGCAAAAGTTCCTTAGCATTTTCTTTGGGTGAAATTTCTATTCGCCGCAACAAATTCTCTTCACTGTCTTGAAATTCTGAAATTTGAAAGGTATAAAGCTCCCGTTTTTTCAATATTTCTTCAATTTGTTTAAACTTAAACGCACTGCTGATGGCATCGCCAATGTCAAACGGACTTGAAATAGACAAAACGTCTGTTTCTTCTTCACTTTGTTTTAAATTAAAATTCCGGCTTTCCAAAACATAAACATCTGATTTACCGCTTTTTCGCTTGATATAATAATCCAAAAGTCCGTCAGAATATTGCGTAAATTCGTCGTTGACACTAATAAATTCACGTGAAAAAGTATTGACCAATAAAGATTTATCCAGTTTAATTTTGGATGCGGAAACTATATCGTTTAGAACTTCATCGCCTTTTTTATTAAGAATTAATGCCTCATTCAGTACAATTGAAAATTTCTCTAGTTTTACAACCGGATTTTTCATTAAATCCTGGACAGCTATCTTTTTAAATTCATATTCGTAATGATCAAAAGCCACGGAATCTACTTCTGAAGACAGAGACAACTGAAATTCACCATCGGGGTTGGAAACAACTCCGGACTGATTTGAATTCCAATAAACATAAACCGATTCAATGGGCTGATTGGATTCGTCAAGAACTTTTGCCTTTATTAATTCCTGAGAATTTAATTGTATAAAACAAAAAAGGACAAAAAAGGATAAAAATGATTTCATCGAAAAAATAATTGAAATGATTACGAAACAGATTAGTAGGAAATGCCTGAAGGTTGTTACACAATGTTTAATTTATAAATTAGTGTGTAAATTTGCCGAAGTTTACAATTATGAAAGAATTCAAACCCGTTCTGATTTTTCTGTTCAAATTTGCCGTGACGGGAATCGTATTGGTTGGGCTTTACAATCTGTATTTGAACCAATACCATCAATACAATCTTCCCGATCCTTATAGTGAATTTGTTGCAGATTGCACGGTTGTTTCAATGAATTCACTCGGATTAGATGCTTACCAAGCAGTGGACAAAACCCGCCCTTGGGTTTGGGTCGGAATGAACAACGAATGGCTTTCTTACATCAACGAAGGCTGCAATGCAATTTCTGTAATGATCATTTTCGTGGCATTCATCATTGCATTTTCTACAACCTGGAAACAAACCTTGCTTTATATTTTGGGCGGATTGATTGTCATCAAAATAATGAACATCGCCCGGATTGTTTTACTTAATTATATTTTTGCTTACCACAAAGAGTTTGGAACAATAGCGCATGACTATCTTTTTCCTGCGATTATCTATGGAACCATTGTCGTTTTATGGATTATTTGGGTGAAATATTTTGCATTGAAACTTAGAAACAATCCCGATGAACAAGTGGATTAGATATATTTTTACAGCGATTTTAATTTTCGGATTAATTCTCGTCAGAAAATACGAAGACATTCTTTTTTATGATCCATTTCTGGCTTTTTTCAAAGGGGATTTTCTGAATAGAGAATTTCCCGAATACGATTTAACCCAAATAAGCATTCACATCATTTTCAGGTATTTAATGAATTCGATTTTAACTTTGGGAATTATCTCACTCCTTTTTTGGAGTTGGAAATATGTGAAATTTACGGCATTAGTTTTATTGGGGTTTTTGATAATTCTCCTTCCGCTTTATTTGTTTATGATTGAATCTGAATTTTCAATCGGAGAAAATTTAGGGTTTTACATCCGAAGGTTTTTGATCCAACCGATGGTATTATTGATTTTAATTCCGGCTTTCTATTACCAGAAATTTCTGAAAATTCAGAACTCGAAAGAAAATTAATTGGGTGAATCAGAACTCGGACTTGTTTTTTCATTCGGTTTGGAAGCGTAGGGTTTTTTGTACAACCAACCCAAAAATCCACCAATCAAAACACCCAATCCACCTCCGTAAAGTAATCCAAGCGCAAATTCAGGTTCCGTGATTAATTCTCCAAAGACAAATTTCCCTACAAATGAAGCCACTAATCCGATGGCGATTAGTAAAATACCGATAATAGTTGTGTATCTCATAAAATAGGATTTTAATTCAAATTTAGTTAATTCGAAATTAACGTAATAAAAACCTCCAAGGTATTTGAAACCTTGGAGGTTTGTTCAGTTAGACCCTAAACAAATTTTGTTTTTAAAAATCAATGTCCACTCCGATGTAGAAACTCGCCGGCATCACGGGCGCATAGACCATTCCGCCGTCGAAATAATTTCCAAACGGATTTTGCGCATCCACAATCGCGTGGTGTTGGGTAAATCCTGTCAGATTCTCTCCACCCAGATAAACACGTAAGTTTTTGTTGAAATTTCTTGAAATCTGCGCATTTAAACGGAAATAGGAATCTCCGTATTCCGGCAATTGAAAGGCTACCGGATTGGATGAAGTATCGGGCAAACGCAGTTCACCCACCCATTGCAAAGTCGTGTCGAAACCCCATTGAGCCCCGTTAATTTTCTTCATTGTAAAATAACTTAAATTAAGAAAACCTCGGTGTTTCGGGGTAAAAGGCAATTCTTTAGAACCCGACAAATAATCCGTTTTTGTATCGTAATATTTGTAAGCCAATCTTGCTTCCAGCCTACGAATCGGTTGGAAATCCCATTGCACCTGAAAACTATTGGCATAAGATTTTCCGTCCAGATTATAAAACAAAATGCTTTGTGGCGAATTATACAAATCCATCACAACTTGGTTCTCGAAATCGGTACGGAATAAATCGGCTACCAAGGTGCTCGTTCTACCAAAAATTCGGAATTCCTGCTGCAAACTGATTCCATAATTCCATGCAATTTCTGCATCCAGTCCATAAATATCTCCTCCGTTTTGAAGAATTTCAATTTGGCGGTTGGAAGCCAGATAAGCCTGAGATTCCGCAAAAATATTGGCTGTTCGGAATCCTTTTCCGGCCGATGCACGAAGTATGGTTTTCGGTGTGATGTCGTATTTCAAATTCAATCTCGGTGTAAATTGGGTTCCGGCCAGATTGTGAAAATCAACTCTCGCGCCCGCAACCACAGTGAGTTTGTCTCCCGAATAAGTATATTCGAAAAACGCTCCCGGAACGGTTTCGTCGCGTTTGAAATTGGTCAGATTATAGATTTCATCGTAATGATCATACAAGAAACTCAATCCGGTTTTGTATTTGTGCGCGGTATTGCTGAAAATACTTTCGAAAATTAAATTCGAATAAAAAGTCCGCTGTTCGGCATCATAATTCCGCAATCCGAAATAAGATTTTTGTTCATTGTAATTGAATTGATTCATCCAACCGATGCTCTGATAAGGTTTTGCCGGAAAAATATAGCCAGTTTTGTTCCATACTTGAAATCGTTGAATGTCAACTCCGATTCCATAAGCATTTTCGGTTCCTTTGTCGGAATCTTCACGAAAATCCATTTGACCTCCCAAACGATGGTCATTTACATAATTCACTCCGAAATGTGTCATCAAACCGGACTTTGTCAAATCTTCATAATTCAACAAATAACTCAAGTTGATGTTTCGGCCGATGGGTTGATCCATAAATCCGTCATCATTGTGATCTTTCCGATCCAAAGTCGCATTTCCGTGCAGTAAAATGGATTGTGTCCATTTGTCGTTCACTGCATCATTGTGCACGAAATTTGCTTCCAATCGGGTTTCGGTATCACCAAAAAAGTTGATGGAAGTTTTGGCTTTGTCGTGGGATTTGTAAAGTTCGGTGTTGATATGTCCGGCAATGGCTTCGTATCCGTTCGTAACCGAACCTCCGCCTTTGACCAATTGAATTCCCTGAATCCATCGACCCGGAATGAAATTCATTCCATACGCGGCGGTAATTCCTCGCACTTCGGGCAATAATTCTTTGGTCATCAAAATATATTTCTGATCCAGCCCCAGCATTTTCAACTGTTTGGTTCCTGAAACGGCATTCGAATACGAAACATCGACCGTGGCATTGGTTTCAAAACTTTCTGACAAATTACAACAAGCTGCTTTCAACAATTCTCTGTCACTGATATTTTCCATCAATCCGGCTGCATTCCGATCAAAAGCATGTGCCGGTTTGTTGCCGGTGATGGTCACAGCCGACAAATCCACCAAATCATCATTTCCGTGGTCATGACCTTCGTGTTCGTCATGGTCGTGATTCATCGAAGTTTCCTGTAAGTGGGTTCCGGGACTGTTTTCAATGTTGTCCCAATCCATTTCACGGTCATAAAGACAGCAAGCGGGAAGGTTTTCATAAACTGAATTTTCGGATGTAAAAAGTTCATTATCATGCCCGACTTCCGCAATTTTTCGCATGATTGCTTCTTTGGAAGTTTGATTTGGATCATAGGTCAAAGTCAAAACTTTGGTTAAAACGTCCCAAGTTCCATTTGCGGAAGGAAAAGTTTTCACGACATTTTCAATTCGGTTTTTACAGGAAATACAATTGCCACGGACCTTGATCGTTTCGGTTATCTGACTTGAATTAGAAGGCTCCATTCGTTCGTAAAGACAACAGCTGTGAAGATTTTCATAAACTGAATCTTCGGCACGATGGAGTTCATTGTCATGTCCAACTTTGGCAATGTTCTTGGCAATTTCGTCCATGCTTGTTTTGGATTCATCAAACTGAACGGTCAAGATTTGAGAGCTCATGTCCCAATTTCCGTTGGCTGACGGCATTTCTTTGACGGCGTTTTCGATGCGGTCTTTACACATTCCGCAGTTTCCACTGACTTTTAAATTTGCTGTTTTTTCCTGTGACCAGACCATCGTCCCTAAAGTCATCAGGAATATAAATAGGATGTTTTTGTACATTTCATTTGATTAAAATTTATACTAAATTTTCGAAGTTCGTCCCGATAGCTATCGGGATTCGAAGTTCGAGATTCGCAAAAATCAAGAAATGTACTTGGGCGGATTCCAGAAAGAATAGCTTAAATCTTTGATAGCCAAAGAAGAATAATTATCGGATTTTAATTTTTCGGAAGAAATAATTTCGGTTTCCTTTTCAAAAGAATTGACCGGAATATAAACGTGAAATGAACTTGCCTGATGCAAATGACAATCGTGGGTCGGACAACCATTGTCACCACATTTATTTTCAGTCATCGGCTCGTCGGAATGGCAGCAATCATGGGACTCTTCCGAATCATCCATTGCGCAACAACTCATTTCAGAAGTATGCTCTTCCACGGTCAAAACCGATGCAAAAGAAAGCACCGGCGACAGAAAAACGAGCATCGCCAATAAAAGGGTCAGTATCTGAAATTGTTTTTTCACTGATGCGAAATTACGAAAATTATCAGATTTAAACCTTTCAACATTCAAATTCCCGGGTTCACTACCAACATTTAAGTTTTTGTTAAGGAATCAGAAAAAACCTTAACAAGGTTTCTCCCTTAAAACTCCGCTCTTTGGCGAACAACTTCGTACAAAAAGACGCCGCAGGCAACCGAAACATTGAGCGATGAGGTTTTGCCAAACATGGGCAATTTTACAATATGGTCTGAAATTTTGATGAGGTCATCGGAAATCCCGTCTTCCTCACTTCCCATCACAATCGCTGTGGGAACCACATAATCGGCTTCGTAAATAAAATCACTTGCTTTTTCCGTCGCGCTAACGATTTGAATTCCCGATTGTTTCAAATATTGAAAAACCTTCCGAAGATTGGGTTCTTTACAAACCGGAATATTGTACAAAGCGCCGGTTGAAGTTTTGACCGCATCGGCATTTACAGAAGCCGAACCTTTTTGCGGAATGATGATGGCATCCACACCTACGCATTCGGCTGTTCGCGCAATCGCTCCGAAATTTCGGACGTCGCTTACTCGATCCAAAATCAAAAGAAAAGGATTTCGGCCTTGTTCGTAAATCTGTGGCAATACATTTTCGATGGAGTCAAATTCAATCGGAGAAAGAAACGCAAATACACCCTGATGATTTTTCCGCGTCAAACGGTTTAATTTTTCAAGCGGAACGTATTGGGTCGGAATTTCATATTCGGAAATCAACTTTCGCAGTTCCGAAAAAGTTTCGCCCTGCAATCCTTTTTGAACAAATAATTTATCAATGGTTTTACCCGCTTCGATAGCTTCCATCACAGGCCGCAATCCAAAAATTCCCGATTCTTTTTCTTTCATCCTGCGAAAATACGAATTTAGAACTTCGAATTCCGAAGTTTCGAGACAAATACACTTTAAAACTTGTGAATATCTCAATTAGGTAAATCCTATATTTTATCCGAAATTTGCCTTCACCTACCGTGGAATTTTAATCAAGAAAGAAGAAATTATGCAGCAATATCTGGACTTGGCCAAACATGTAATGGAAAACGGAACTACGAAGGAAGACCGCACCGGAACAGGAACTAAAAGTGTTTTCGGATATCAAATGCGATTTGATATGCAGGACGGATTTCCCATGGTCACCACCAAAAAATTACATTTAAAATCCATCATCCATGAATTGATTTGGTTTTTAAAGGGTGATACCAATATTCAATATTTGACCGATAATGGCGTGCGAATTTGGAACGAATGGGCCGATGAAAACGGTCATCTTGGTCCGGTTTATGGCCACCAATGGAGAAGTTGGGGAAAACCGAACGGCGAAACGATCGACCAGATCAAAGAAGTCATTCACCAAATCAAAACCAATCCTGACTCGAGACGAATGATCGTTTC
>JAEWHB010000022.1 GCA_023388015.1 Bacteroidota bacterium | reverse complement strand
CTTCGTCAAATTGCCCCTTTTTTGCGCCCAGTAAAAATAATCCTAAAAATACCGCGGCCAAAGAGACACTTGCCATCACCATTAAAATCACTATCCCCATAGCGCCTACAAATGTACAATAGCAACGGTAATATTGTAATGATTTTGATCAGAGGCTTAAATTTCAAATGTAATTTATACTCATTCTAAATTCTTGAATATAAATTTGGACGAAATGCGCGTGCTCAAAGTTGCAAAAATAACTACTGAAATGGAGCTGATCGGCATCAGAATCGCCGCAACCACCGGTTCTAAATTACCCGAAATCGCAAAAGACAATCCCACTATATTATACAAAAAACTTATCCCAAAAGCCGTCCAAATGAGCCGAATCGATAACTTGGAAAAACGTAGAAATTCAGGTAAATAAGCAAATTTTCCGGAATCCAAAATGGCATCGCAAGAGGGTGAGAAATTATTTATGTCTTCCGAAATTACAACACCTGCATCGCTCTGCTTTAAGGCTCCTGAATCATTTAAACCATCGCCCAACATCAGAACTTCTTTTTGGTGGGATTGTAATTTTTGGATGAATACTAATTTATCTTCAGGTGATTGATTGAAACGAAATTGAGTTCGCTCCGGAAAGATTTCTTTTAATTTGGCCAACTCCGAATCGTTATCGCCCGACAAAATCGACAACCCGAAATGATCCAATTTTCCAATCAATCCCTCAAGGCCTTTTCTATATAAATTCTGAAATTCAAATTTCCCTCTTATTTTTCCATCCACCGAAATATAAACTTGCGTTTGATTCACCGGCGTATCTTCAGACGCGCCCACAAAGGATTTGGATCCAATTTTTATTTGCTTTCCATTCACAAAAGCCATCTGTCCTTTCCCAAATATTTCTTCATAATTCTCCACCGAAACTCGGTCGGTTCCGCTCAATTTTTTATATAAAATACGACTCAACGGATGATTGGAATTCTTAAGAATGGATTTTATTTCTTCTAATTCTTCTGCACTTAATTCTTCTCCAAAATAATTCACTTCTGCACTTTGATTTTCCGTGATGGTTCCGGTTTTATCAAATACAATTTCATTTGTTCGGGCCATAGATTCAA
This sequence comes from Bacteroidota bacterium, assembly GCA_023388015.1. Classification (GTDB taxonomy): domain Bacteria; phylum Bacteroidota; class Bacteroidia; order Flavobacteriales; family Weeksellaceae; genus Moheibacter. The sequence continues at coordinate 1,533 of JAEWHB010000022.1, read as the reverse complement.
TTACCGAAGTACTTTTGATAAAGAATTTCTTTTCACCGAAAATTCGCATAACATTTCCTAAAATAAACGGAGAAGATAATCCCAAAGCACAAGGGCAAGTTATAATTAAAATCGCCGTAACGACTTGTAAAATTTGATTCGGATCGTAAAAATACCAAAACACGGCCGATGCCAACGCTATGAAAAGGATGACAATTACAAAATAACGGCTGATGCTATTGGTCAATCGATTTAATCCCGATTCGGCCTTTTGAAAGGCTTCATTGTTCCAAAGTTGAGTCAAATAACTCTGATTCACATCTTTGATCATTTCAAGTTCAATCACAGAGCCGGATTGCTTACCACCGGCAAAAATTTTATCACCCGGATTTTTGGGTATAAGTTTGGACTCACCGGTTACAAAACTATTATCAATCATCGCTTCTCCGCGGATTAGAATTCCATCGGCCGGAATGATTTCTTCATTTCGAATCAAAATTCTATCGCCCACTTTCAAATCGGAAAGCAAGGAGGGCTCTTCCACTCCCTCTTTTATTTTGACAACGGCAATCGGATAAAACGATTTATAATCACGATCAAATGCCAAAGCTTTGTAAGTTCGCTGTTGAAACCACTTCCCGATGAGCATAAAAAATGCAAGCGCTGCAATACTGTCGAAAAATCCCGGACTTAAATCAAAAATAACATCGTAGGTACTACGCAAAAACAAAACCCAAAATCCGATGGCAATCGGGACATCTATATTGATGAATTTGTTTTTAATTCCCTGCCATGCTGATTTGAAATAATCGGTTGCCGAAAAAAACATTACAGGCAGTGAAAGCAAAAACATTCCCCAACGGAAAAATTCTTTGTTTCCTTCCAACCAAGCTTCGGGGCTATTATTGGAAAAAGGAAGTGAATATTCTGGAAAAGCCAGCAACATTATATTTCCAAAACAGAATCCGGCCACACCTATTTTCAATAAAAGCGTACGGTCATGACGGTCTTCTTTTTTGTTCAGCGACTGCAGATTAACGGTTGGTTTATAGCCAAGCTGGGTCAGCAATCTCGCCACTTCACTTAACTTTACTTCTTGGTCTTTAAATGAAACCTGAACATCTTTTTTCGAAAAATGAACAGTCGAATAGTTAATAGATGGATGAATTTCGTGTAAACTCTCAAGCAACCAAACACAAGAAGTACAGTGAATTACCGGAATATGGAAAGTCACAAGTGTAGTTCCATCATCAGAAAAATCTATTACTTTTTCAAAGATTTCCGGCGTATCAAGGAAATCAAAATGTCGGTTGACTTTGTCGTCGGGACGCACACCGGCATCACGGTTCATCGCATAGAAATCTTCCAGTCCTTTTTGATTCAAAATCTCAAAAACCGTTTTGCATCCAAGGCAGCAAAATTGCTTTTGGTCGAAGAGGATTTCTTCGGCTTCAAGCTTTTGTCCACAGTGAAAACAATTGTCCGCCATACAATTTGCAAAATTACTTTCTAATTCAAGTGATTTGATGTAAATTTGACGTGATTTAAGTCATT